>NZ_JNIF01000002.1 GCF_000702445.1 Bryobacter aggregatus MPL3 | reverse complement strand
CGGCTTGGTCCAAGCTCCTGGAGCAGCTTTCTTATTCCCGAGTTTTCGCATCGCCCGCTTGGTTTCAAGCCTGGCTTGATGTTTATCCGCCGAATCAGATCGCCGTATTGACTGCCTGGCGGGATGGGGAAATGGTGGGTTTGCTTCCGGTCATCCGAATGCGGACGGATGCGCGAGGCTTCTTCTTTTCCCGTGCCTCTCCCCCGCTCCCGGTATTTCTGACTACCAGTGTCCTGTCGTGATCGCCGATGCAGCAGCAGAGGCGCTGCCTGCGCTTTGGGACGCTCAGATTCAGCTCCTGGGGGGTGGCGTCCATTGGTGGCCAAACTTGCCGGAAGACGATATTGCGCTTTCGATTCTGTATCAATATCTGAACAAGAAGGGAATGCCCTTCTATGAAGAGGCGGAAGAGGCTCCTTATCTGCCTTTTGCGAGCGAATCCTATGCTGCGCTGGAACAGAATTGGACCTCCAGCCACCGTAAGGATTTTCGGAGGCAAAAGAAACGCTTAGAAGAGATTGGCCCTGTTTCGGTCTGGCAACCGGCGAGCGCGGGCAGAGGCTAGGCCGGTTCTCGAAGAGTTCTTCACGGTGCATGATCAGAAGTGGCTGGACCAGGGGTTTCCCGGTGTATTCTCAGATGCGAAGATCCGGGCTTTTTTCCATTCGATCTGCAGCATCTCTTCGATAAGGGACTCCATTGTTTCGACGCTGCGCTGTGGCGATGTCGTAGTCAGCTATCTGACTTTGGTTTCTTCTCAGATGGGTGGATGCAGTGGTATCGTCCGTCTTACCGGCGCGAGTTTCAGGTCTATTCTCCGAGCAAAGATCCACATCGCGATGTTGATGGAACAAGGCTATGCCGCGGGCTGGAAGGGCTTTGATTTCCTGTTGGGAACCGAGGGTTATAAGCTGCAAATGGGCGCCGAAGACGCGCCGTGTGGTTCCATTCACGCGAGCACTTCTGCGCTGTCGCCGGCTTACTTTTGGTTTTCGACGGAAAGCCCTGGCTTCGGACCGGGCAGCCCCTTCGCTGGCCAAGATGAAAGCAAAATGGCAGAAGTGGCGGAGTGGGCAGAATCAGACTCCTAGCCAACCTCCGGCAACCCCAGCGACATGAGACAGTACATCCGCCAGTTGTACCGGCTTGTCTACCCAAAACTCTATGGCCGGCAGGATCTGAAGTTGATCTTCAATTCCTCGGTGGGGCAACTGGAGGAGCGGGCGCGCTTGTTGCTGGCGGCGACGGATTTCTTCCAGGGCGTGGTGCGATCGATTCCGATTCGAGCGCCGCTGGGCGAATCGCTATTGGTGGTGGCGCCGCATCAGGATGATGAGGCGATCGGCTGCGGCGGAGCGCTGGCTTTGCAGGTGCGGGCCGGCAAGCAGGCGCGGATTGTCTTGTTACAGGACGGAGCAGGTGGGCATGAAGATCTGGGCATGACCCGGTCGCAGATGTCGGCCTTGCGCAATGCAGAATCGACGGCTTGTGCAGCGGTGCTTGGCCTTGCGCCGCCGCGCTTTCTCAATCATCCCGATTTGAGCGCCGCCTCAGAACAGATTGTTGCCCAGCTGGTGGCGCTGATTCGTGAACAACATGCCGATGCGATCCTGTCGCCGTTTCCGCTCGATGCGCATCCGGAGCACCGCATTGCCGCCGTGCTGCTGGCCGAGGTGCTGCGGCAGATTCCGTGGCCGGTGCGTGTGCTGACTTATGAGGTGTGGGGCTTGTGCATCGCCAATGTCGCCCTGCCAATCGACGAGGTGCTCGAGACCAAGCGGCAGATGCTCGAGCGCTTTGTCTTTGCAAACCAGGCGCTCGATTATACAAACTCGACGATCGGGTTGAACTCCTTCCGCTCGCGCCAATTGCCGCCGGGAGAATGCCGCTACGCCGAGTGCTTCTTTGAGCTGCCCAAGGCCGACTATATTTCCTTTATGGATCGATTGCGAGCCTAGTCTTTGATGTCCGAACAGAAGCCAGAAACACAGACTTACGCTGCGCTGCTGGCGAGCATCAAGGAACGCATTTCCGGGGCGCAGATCCGGGCGACGCTGGCCGTCAATCGCGAGCTGGTGCTCTTGTATTGGGGGATTGGGCGGGAGATCTTAAAGCGTCAGGAACAGCAGGGCTGGGGCGCCAAAGTGATCGAGCAACTCTCGAAAGACTTGCTGCGCGACTATCCCGACATGCAGGGTTTTTCCACCCGGAACCTCAAATATATGAGGGCTTTCGCCGATGCCTGGCCCGAGGAGTCAATTGTGCAGCAAGCTGCTGCACAATTACCGTGGTTCCACAATTGCACCTTAGTCAACAAGGTGAAGGACCCGGCCGAACGCCTCTGGTATGTCCACGCCGCGATCGAACACGGCTGGAGCCGGAACATCCTGGTGCTGCAGATCGAACAGGGGCTCTTCCACCGGCAGGGGAAGGCGATCACGAACTTTGAGCGTACGCTGCCGGCCCCGCAATCGGATCTGGCCGGCAGTTATTGAAGGACCCCTACAATTTCGACTTCCTGATGCTCTCGACCGAAGCCCGCGAGCGCGACGTCGAGACGGGTCTGATGGAGCACATCCAGAAGTTTCTGCTCGAGTTGGGCGTGGGCTTCGCCTTTGTCGGCCGTCAGTATCCGCTGGCTGTGGCGGACAAGGACTATCGCCTCGATCTGCTGTTCTACCACCTGAAGCTGCGCTGCTATGTAGTGATTGAGTTGAAGGGCGGGGAATTCAAACCCGAATATGCCGGCAAGATGAACTTCTATCTGGCGGCGGTGGATGATCTGATCAAGCACCCGAGCGACCAGCCGAGCATTGGGCTGATCCTGTGCAAGTCGAAGACCGAGCTGGTGGTGGAATACGCCTTGCGTGGGACGACGACGCCGATGGGGATCGCCGGGTTCACACACATGGAACAGTTGCCCGAAGACCTGCGCGGTACGCTGCCGACAATCGAAGAACTGGAAGCGGAATTGGGGACGGGGGACTGAGTCAGTGGGAAAATCAGAAAGGCATGCCAACTTACCGTTCGAGAACGACAACTGAAGGCCGCAACATGGCGGGTGCCCGCGCACTGTGGCGGGCGACTGGAATGAAGGAAGGGGATTTCCAGAAGCCGATTATTGCGGTAGTGAATTCCTTCACTCAGTTTGTGCCGGGTCACGTGCACCTCAAAGACCTGGGCCAATTGGTGGCTCGTGAGATTGAAGCAGCGGGCGGTGTGGCCAAGGAATTCAATACGATTGCCGTCGATGACGGTATCGCGATGGGGCATGACGGCATGCTGTACTCGCTGCCCAGCCGCGAGCTGATTGCCGACTCCGTAGAGTACATGGTGAACGCGCATTGCGCCGACGCGATCGTCTGCATTTCCAACTGCGACAAGATCACCCCCGGCATGCTGATGGCCGCGCTGCGTCTGAATGTTCCTGCCGTCTTTGTGTCCGGCGGACCGATGGAAGCGGGGAAGATTCAGATCAAGGACAAGCTGATTTCTCTCGATCTGGTGGATGCGATGGTGATCGCCGCGAACGATACCGTGAGCGACGAGGAAGTGAACGCGGTGGAGCGTTCGGCTTGCCCCACTTGCGGTTCCTGCTCGGGGATGTTTACCGCGAATTCGATGAACTGTCTGACCGAAGCGCTGGGCCTGTCTCTGCCCGGCAACGGTTCTGTCCTGGCGACGCATAGTGATCGCGAAAGTCTGTTCAAGCAGGCTGGTCATCTGATCGTGAGTCTGGCCAAGAGGTATTACGAGGGAGACGACGCAAGCGTACTGCCGCGCAATATCGCGACCTTCAAAGCGTTTGAGAATGCGATGACGCTGGACATTGCGATGGGTGGCTCCACCAACACCGTGCTGCACCTGCTGGCCGCGGCACACGAGGCGGGTGTCGACTTTACAATGGCGGACATTGACCGTCTGTCGCGCCGTGTTCCTGTCCTCTGCAAGGTGGCGCCAGCGAAGAGCGACGTTCACATGGAGGACGTGCACCGCGCCGGTGGCATCATGGCGATTCTGGGGCAGTTGGACAAAGCGAAGCTGCTGCATACGGATGTGAAGTCGATTCATGCGGGCAGCCTTGGGGAAGCGCTTGAGCGCTGGGATGTGTCGCGGACTGCGGATGAGAAGACGCACGAGTTGTACCGCGCCGCGCCGGGTGGCGTGCCGACACAGACCGCCTTCTCGCAGAGCAAGCGCTATACCGCCCTCGATCTCGATCGGGAAAAGGGTGTGATCCGCAGCGCCGAACATGCCTTCTCGCAAGACGGCGGCATCGCCGTGCTGTACGGGAACATTGCCGAGGATGGCTGCATCGTGAAGACGGCCGGAGTGGACGAAAGCATTCTGAAGTTCACCGGAGCGGCTCGTGTCTTTGAATCGCAGGATGCAGCTGTCGAGGGCATCTTGAACGGCGTCGTCAAGGAAGGCGAAGTGGTGGTGATTCGCTACGAAGGACCTCGTGGCGGACCGGGCATGCAGGAGATGCTGTACCCGACCAGCTACCTGAAGTCGAAGGGTCTCGGCAAGGCCTGTGCGCTGATTACCGATGGACGCTTCAGTGGCGGCTCTTCGGGCTTGTCGATTGGTCATGTGTCGCCTGAGGCGGCAGAAGGTGGCGCGATCGGACTGGTCGAGACGGGCGATGTGATCGAGATCAACATTCCGGAGCGGAAGATCCATCTGGCTGTGGACGATGCGGTGCTGGCGGCTCGTCGGCAGAAGCACGATGAAGAAGGCTGGCATCCGGCCGAGCCCCGTCCGCGCAAGATCACCGGAGCCTTACGCGCCTACGCCAGCATGACGACCAGCGCAGCGCGGGGCGCGGTCCGCAGTATCTAAGACGACTCTAAATAGACTCCATATACTGTGTAGTCTGCATAGACTATGGAGTCTATATTTCCCGCTACCATGAGCGACACCAAGATCGAACGCCTGTCGAGTCCAGGAGCCGACTTTCTCGAGCTGCTCGAAGAGTATTACGACGCCATCCAGGTGGTACAGCGCGATAGCGAGGCGCAGACCGAAGCTCTGTTTCGAGAGCCGGGGAATGGGGTCTGGGTTGCGCTGCTCGATGGCAAGGCTGTGGGGTGTGTGGTGCTGCGAGCTGGGGAGTGCAAGCGGCTCTATGTGCAGGAAGCGGCGCGAGGGCGGGGCATTGCCGATCAACTGATGCAGGCGCTTGAGGACTTCGCCCGCGAGCAAGGCTTGGAGTGGCTCTATCTCGATAGTCACGATGGCCTTCAGGCTGCGATTGCGCTCTATCGCCGGCGCGGCTATCTCGATTGCGAACGCTACAACGACAATCCGCAGGCGACTATTTTTCTGCGCAAGCGGCTGGGGACAGGCGGAATCAGCGAGTGACGGAACGAACGACGGCGCTTGTCTTTCTCGTCAAGGGCTGGGGGCCGGCGATCGCGCCGTTCACCTGCAAGACGTATGCGGTGATATTGACGGTGGTTTCGTCCTTCATGTCCTCGAACTGAAAGAATGGGTCGTCCGCGGTGATCTGAAAGCGAGCAATCAGGTCGGCTGCCGTTTTCTCTCCCCAGCGGTCGAGGAAGCTCTTGCCGGCCAGGGGAGGAACCAAGCCACGCGGGCCGATGAATTTCTGATAAGGGGCGGACAGGGAGCTGAGGAGCGGAAGCTCGCCGTTGTCGCCTTTCCGGCCCAACAAGGTGTTGGTATGGCATTTGCCGCAAGTGCGATCGTATGCCACGCGGCCTGCCTCGGCCTGAGCAGATGTAAAGATACCGGATGGGGCGGCTTGTTGGCCAGTCAGGAGGAGTCCTGAGCTGAGAATTCCGAGAAGGAACGTGATCTTGAGGCGCATTGGCGGATCCTGGGCCTCCAGTGTATAAGACCTGTCCGGCGTCCAGGTATTTGGGAATCCTGCCCGAAATGGCGGCTATCGGGTGTGTGCTGTTGCAGGCGCGGCGATCACAACAACCTGCAGGCGACTGTTTTTCTGCTGCGCGCTAGAAGAGGATCCGCTCCACCTCATCGAGGGCGACGGTGTCATCTCGACGGTCGTAGAGTCCGGTGGTGCGGGCCGATTCATGACCGGCCATGCGCTGCGCGATTTCAAGCTTGCCGCCGTTCTGGAGATAAGTGGTGATGCCGGTGGCGCGGAAGCTGTGCGCGCTGATCTTGGTCCGGAGGCCGGCGGCCAGCGCCCGGCGCTGGATCATGACATGAACATTCGGCTGGGAGAGCGCGTTCAATTTGCCCAACCTGCCGTGGCGCAGGGAAGGGAAGAGCGGGGCGCTGGGGTGTTGGGTGAGTCCGGAGGCGCTGAGCCATTCGTCGAGATACTGCTCGAGATTGTGGTTGCAGGGGATCTCGGTTTGCTTGCCGCCCTTTTCCTGCAAACGAAGCCAACCGCGTCGCTTCTGGATGTAATAGTCTTCGACCTTCAACGTGATCGCCGCGCCGACCCGGGCAAAGCTGAAACCCATCAGCGCGATGAGGGCGCGATCGCGCAACCCGAGCAGCGTGGTGGTGTCGATTGAATCGAGAAGCTGCCGCATCTCTTCGGGGGCGAGAACAGAAGTTTTGCCCTTTTTGACGCTGTGCTTCGGGCCGCGGACGGCGTGCGCCGGATTGCCAGAAATGATCTGACCGACCACCAGCCAATCAAAGAGCATGCGCAGCGCGGCAAGGTGCTGCTTGACGGTGGGCTTTGAAGTCTTCTTTCCAAGCTGCTCGATGTAGGCGGCGATGTGGATGGGCTGTACTTCCCGGAGCTGGCCGATAGCATAGTTCTCGCACCATGCCGCAAAGAGGGCTGTCGCCTTCGCGTAGGCGCGGCGGGTGTTTGGATTGTGGATGTTCGCGGTAAAGAATTCAAAGACACGCTTGGCGGTGGCCGGGTCAGCGGCAAATAGCGTGGAGCGTGCAAGAACCGGACTGGAAGATGCTTGTGCTGTAACAACAAGACTTTTGCTCATGATGCGTACACTCTTCCTTTCGAACTTCCCCGGCGGGAGCGTGCAAAGGCTCCCGGTGCACAGCCCAAGCGCCGGCGGAACGCGGTGCTGAAGGCACTGGCGGATTCATAACCGATCTCTTCAGCAAGACGATCGAGCGAGGTTCCCCCACGGCTCAACGCATCCTGGGCCAAACTCATTCGCCACCGCGCCAGATATTCCATCGGGGCACATCCGATTGTCGTCGTAAAACGAGTGGCAAAAGCTGAACGTGACATGTAGGCATGTTGGGCCAGTTCGGCTACGGTCCATCCATGTCGCACATCGGAGTGCATGGCGCGCAGAGCATCCGCGATCGGTGTATCGCGCATTCCGGCGAGCAGACCTGCGGTTGTGGATTCCTGGTGCAGGCTCTGCCAGCGGAGGCATTCGACGAGCATCACTTCCAGGAAGCGTTGGAGGATCATGTCGCGACCTGGTCGCTCGGCTGCGTACTCGTCCAGAATCAGATCGATCACTCGTGTGAGCCGGCTGGTATCGCTTTCCGCAGAGCGAATGTGAATCTTCTCGAACACCACTCCGAGTAGCGCCGCGTTTCCCGGATCGATTTGAAAGGCTCCGCCGATCATGCGAAAGTCCGGCTCGCCATCGGGCTCGCCGTGTCGCACGCCTGTCATGGAAGGGTTCCCCAGGGTGCAATCGGCGCCTACTTCACTGGTCATCGTAAAGGCAGGTGTAGCGGGGAGAAGCAGATAGTCGCCACGTTCCAGCATCAGAGGCGCGTCGCCTTCGAGGGTGAGCCAGCATTGCCCCTCGAGCACGATGCAGAAGCTGGGCTGTTCATAGGCGGCATATCGCACGCCCCAGCGTCCTCGGCCGCTGATCGGTTTGGAGAAGGCTGCGTGCGGACGAAGCAGTGCGATGATGTCAGTGAGCGGATCCATTCTGGAGGATTGATAACAAAAGTAGGTGTTCTGATTATAGATAGTCCAAAGAAGCCTGTCTATTCTGAGAACAGACAGGAATCACACAATGGAAAAATCAATCCCTCAAACAGTCCTCATCACGGGCGCCTCGTCCGGTTATGGCAAGGCGACAGCAGACTTCTTTCTCGAGCATGGCTGGAATGTAGTCGCAACGATGCGGCAACCGAATGCGGAGATTTTCAGCGCGGCGAGCGATCGGCTGAAGGTGCTGCCGCTCGATGTTACCAGCGCCGACAGTATTGACAGTGCTGTTGCCGGAGCGATTGCCGCGTTTGGGGCGATCGATGTGCTGGTCAACAATGCGGGCATCGGGGTGGTGGGCGCGTTTGAGGCTACGCCGATGAGCACGGTTCGCGAGGTGTTCGAGACCAACACCTTTGGTGTGATGGCGATGACGCAGGCGCTGTTGCCCCATTTTCGGGAGAGGAGATCGGGAGTTGTGGTGAACGTGACCTCAAGCGTGACGCTGGCGCCGATGCCCCTGGCAGCTGCCTATACGGCGAGCAAGACGGCGATCGAAGGATTTACAGGGTCGCTTGCGTTTGAACTCGAGGCTTTCCATGTGAAGGTGAAGCTGGTGGAGCCAGGCTACGGCCCGACGACGCGCTTTGCGAGCAATGGAGGAAAGCGGATGGAAGGGCTGATTCCGGAGGCGTACGCGTCTTTTGCGGCGCCGATCTTCGCAGCCTTTGCGAAACCGGCTGCGGTGACGACGGAGGCTGATGTCGCCGAGACGGTGTGGCGTGCCGCCAACGACCAGACGGGACAGCTTCGATTTCCGGCGGGAGCCGATGCGGTGGCTCTGGCTAAGAGGAAATAGCGAATCAAGCTTCTTGCAATCTCAATGATCGAAAGGTCAAGAGTAATCTGATTCGGGTTGACCATTTCGTTTGCGAGAGAGTGATTGTCCTTGATGAATGATAACGTCCTTTACCATTCATAGAAAACTCCTGTCCGCAATCTTGTGCAACAAGAGGGGCGGCAGCTCCAGGCACTCATGGATGAGGCGCTGGCTGACCTGATCGAGAAGCGAAAGAACACCCGGCCACGTGCGCATGTGATGGTCGCCTATTTTGGCAGCCATGAAAAGTACAGCGAGCTCTACAAAAGCTTGCGAAATGACCGACTACCTCACGCTGACGGAAGTCCCTGCGATGCACGAGGATCAGATTGAGCGTTATGGTGGGGCGCAAGGGGTTCGCGACAGCTGATGCGGAAGATACTTACGCCTTCGTCTCGGGATTTTCAGCTTTGACAAACTCGTGCCTTGGTTGCGGAACAACGTCAAGACGTTCTGAGTAGGGCTGAGCTACAACCGTCCAAAGCGGAATCGAAGCAGAGTATATACGGCAATCAAGCCATCAATGGGTTTGATTTTCTTGCCTTCTTCGGCGCCTCGCGGATGATACGCAATCGGGACTTCGGTCAATTGCAATCCTTGTCGAATCAGTTTTGCGGTGATCTCGTGATCGGTTTCAAATCCTTTGGTCTCAATGCGCATTTGACGGATCACTGGCCCTGGGTACAACTTATAGGCAGTCAGTGTATCGGTGATCCAGCGGCCATAGAGCAGGAAAGTCCAAAGTGTCAGTAGTACCCCAGCTAGCCAGGGACCGAACTTCTGAGAGGCATGCCGTCCAGGGAAAAGAGTCCAGCCCTGCTGCTGGAACTGTCCGAGGGTGCGGCTGCCGTATACAACATCTGCTCGCGATAAGGCAGCCAGTAGAGCCGGATAATCATCCGGATCATATTCGAGGTCCGCATCCTGAATCAGGACAAACTCCCCAGTAGACTCCCGAATTCCGCGCTGCACTGCCTTCCCCTTGCCTTGATTCGGCACTTGCGTGAAGACCTGGATGGAATCATGTTTGGCAGCATAGGCAAGTGCGATTTCACGAGTCTTATCCTTTGAGCCATCATCGATGACAAGCAGCTCTTTCCGAAACCCAAGCTGCTCGACAGGAACACTGAGAATCCGCTCTAACAGAGCGCCTAGAAACACTTCTTCGTTATAAGCGGGAATCACGATGGATAGAGTACGCATGGGTACAAAGAAGTCCTTAAGAAAAGCGCTCTCGAATCAAGGTCCAGATGCAGGCTAAGCCATCAAAGACAGTGATCTTCTTGCCAGCAGAGCGGCTGCGGGGAGTATAGTCGACGGGCAGTTCGAGAACATATTCCTCCCGGCGAGCCAGTTTGGCGACAATCTCGGTGTCCAGATCCCGGCCATCACATTGCAGGCGCAAAGAGCGCAGGAATTCAGCGTCAAAAGCCTTAACGCTTGAAAGTGCATCTGTCACATAGCGGTTGTAGATCAGAAGAGTCAGGATACTGAGTAGCATGCCGCCGTATTTGCTGGCCAGATAGAGACTCAGATTGTTCTGGTAGATGGAGCGCAGTTCCCCACTTAGGTTGATGCACTTTACGGCCCGGCTCCCGAAGACGGTGCGGAAACGCGAATTCACGAGCGAGCTGACGAGCGAATAGAGATCGCCCGTGCTGTATTCCTTATCCCCTGGGAAGAACACAATCAGATTACCCCGTGCCGCATCAATGCCCATACGGAGAGCGGCTCCGCGCCCTTGTTGTTGATCCAGCCGCAAGACTTTCACGGAACGTACTTTCTGCGCTAATTCGTAGCTCCGGTCTGTTGACGCCCCATCGATCACTAAAACTTCTTTGCTCAAACCGAGCGCCTGAAAATCGAGCGCTACGACGCTTTTGAGAACTTCTTCGATTGTTCGTTCTTCATTCAAGATTGGGATGAGGATCGAGACCATATGCGAGGTCCGCTCAATTCGGATATCAATCCGCTCCTGAACAATCTGCCGCACTTCATCGAGAACAAAGCCACCAGAATGGCGTCCTTCCTGGGATTCCCAATCCCGAACCCGAACCGTTTTCAAGGAGTAGCAGAACTGAGCAGGATCAAAGGGGATGTACTTGGCGCTGTCCGTCCGCAGGTGATCGTCCTGAACAAAGAAATGAGTGACTGCATCTTCCCATTCCACATTGATCTTGGGGCCAGGGCGTTGTATGGCCGCCACAAATTTCCGGGCCAGGTCGTTGATATCGTCGGTTGGAATATCGAGGTCCCGATGAATATTCGCCACAAAAATTTTGTCTGCCTGCCGGTTTGAAGCCACGGCTTCGCCAACGCCGCGAGTCAGGTAAGAAGGGAGAAGGGAGGAGTGTTGTGTGCCGGGTCCGTAAATGATAACGTCAGCTTCGGCGATGGCTGCGGCTGCAGCCGGAGAAATCTCGGGGGTGACGTGCTGTGCGGTGAGAAAGTGTTCCCAACCCTCTTCAGGAAGGATGCCCTGGCGCTCCATCTTGTCGAGGTAGGTATCGCCTGACAAAAGATAGAGGTGCGAGATTTTGGCGTTGCTGCTTTGTGCCGCTACGATATCGGCCTCGTTGGCAACCAGTTGGCCGTCCTCCTTCATTGCAGCAAGAAAGAGGTTCTCTCCCTGGGTCACGTTCAACAGGATGGAAGGATCAACATCATGAAAGACACTGAAGGCGGCGATGGTGCGGTTAAAATCCTGTCCTTCTTCCAAATAGCAACCCGCAAAGAAGAGGTTGCCTAAGGCGCAATCGGTAAAGTTGAAGACATTGTTCTTCTCAAACTGTTCATCGTAGTAGCGCCGAAAAGTGGAGAGGAAGGACTGGATTCGGTGATACTGCGCGACGTTGAGCTGGGCAAAGCTGTCAGCTAAGGGTGCGGGCAATTTTGTACAGCGTCCGGCCAGAATCATATCCATGAGGGCTAAGGCTTCTGCTGCGGGGATTCCGACAGGGAGGCGATGATCGGAGATTTTCTTAAGACTCCGGTGACACTGTTCGCGCTCTGGCATGAGCCGGTTGAGATTCTTCCGCACATCGCTGGGGCCCAACATGCCGGGTAAAAAACGCCGCAGACGGCCCGTGGAGTGTCCATCGTCATAGGCATTGATGAGAATCTTCAGGGAGATTTGCGGGTGACGCCAAAGCGCGGCAGTAATCGAATGAGTTCCACTTCCACCAGAAAACATGGTGATGTTCAGCTTGGGGGAGCTTTTCTCAGAGTTAGACATCCTGCTTCTCACTTCCTAGAAGGGATTCTAGACGGCTGGCATCGGCGCGGGAGTTAATGCCCATGGCCTCACTCGGATTTGTGATTTGAGGGGTGAGCAGAATCTTACCCTGTTGGGACGCAAGAGGAATGACAGGCAAGAAGTTGAACTCTCCTGTGGCTGCACCTCTTGCTGTGCCGGATTGCCGCATCTGGTCTAACAGCGCAAGAAGAGGCTGCGTGTGAAAACAAAAGAAACCGACATCGCTTTCTCCTTCCTCAGGCATGGAATCGCCTTCTCGGGCCTGCAGCAATCCATCGATTCTACCTTCCAGGTTGCGCAGGAAGTGAATGTAGGGAGGTCTGGTTTTTACGGTCGGAAGGGTCGCAAAAGGATGGAGCGGACCTGCGTGCAGCCGCAGAACCGCATCGATGGTGGTTGTTTGGAGTGCAGCCTGATCTCCCCAGACAATGGCGACCGAAGGCGTCTTTACGGCCTGGAGACCGCGAGCCACGGCGTCTCCCATTCCGATCGGGATCGGCTGTTCCACAATATCGTATCGGCCCGGAATGAGCCGGTCGAGCTCTGGTTTCACAAAAGAGATTCCCTCGGGGGAGAGTACGATTACCAAACGCGATACGCGTGGGGCAAACAGCTCGATCAACCATTCGAGGATGGGCTTCCCTAGCAGAGGGAAAAGGATCTTGGGCTTATTGAAATCAAGGCGCGTGCCACGCCCTGCAGCAGCGATGACAACACTATAGTCGTCCGGATTTGCATCAGCTGCCGCAGATTCAATCCAGTTCTCACGATTTAAAATAGGCCAGGCTGGCATGATATCTTCACTCCTCCGGGTGGCACGGCAAACAGCTCCAGCAATTCTCGCAGCATCCCGATTACAGGTGCTGCCCCAGCCGTCAATAACTCGCTACCGCCATCCCGTTTTGGGTGGAAGCCAATGATTCTACCCGCGCCAGCTCTCTTTGCGGCAAGGACACCGGACAAGGCGTCCTCAACTACGGCGCACTCTTCCGGCTGGCACTCCAATTGCAAAAAGCTGCGGAGATAGATCTCCGGGTCAGGTTTCGCATTCTCTACGTCGGAACCGGAAAGAACACTGCGAAACAGCTTGCGGGCCCCACCGCGATCGAGAAAGTCATCAACGCTGCTGCGCGACCCGGAACTGGCCAGCGCCAACACAAAGTGTTCTGCCAATCTTTCTAGAACGAGTTTGTAATCCGGCATGAAGCAGTCATTTTCGGAGAGCAACTGTCGCGCCCTGGCGCTCTTTGTATCCGCCAGCACGTTGATTTCTGTTTCGCTGAGTTTTAAACCACGTTCCGCACGGATTTTCCGAAATACATCGGGAGTGCGCTCTCCGGCGTATTGGCTATAGTCGAAGCCCCCCACACCGATCCCCTGCAGAACTTCTTGAAATGCCAAGGCATGGCTTGTTGTCGAATCGACTAAGACTCCATCCATATCAAAAACGATGGCTCGAATCACTGAGGAGCCACCGTTGCGGTTGTGTTCTGGTCAACGCGATAAATCTGGAAGCTGCCTACTTTTCCGAGCCAGGTCATCTTTGCTCTTGCCTGGCGCAAGAGATAGTCATATTGCCACTCTTGCACACCGATACTTTCGCCGAGGACAGCGATATAGAAGTGCGGATGCTGTGCTAGCCATGGATCGAATGCCTCGATACGAACCGAATTGGTGATCTGCTTCAGATAGTAGTGGCAAAGATCGGCCGTATCTGTCCCGAGTGCGTCCAAAGCCTTCTTGGCGTCGTAGAGATAGACCAGATTGTTTTCGGGGTCTGTTCGATTGGCTTCCTGAAAAGAAAGAAAGTGCAGGGGAGAAGGAAGAACGATGTCTGGCCGAGGCTCGGGAATAATGGCACGCACCGCGGCCAAGCTGGGATAGAAGGTATCTGTACGTCGGAACCCAGAAATACCCCGTACGGTGACAAGCATGCCATGTCCGACAATCGCGGCGAACAATGCTAGCCCAATGGCACGCTGTCCGCCTGACAAGTAGGAGAGAACCAATGGGAGTCCTACAATCAAGCCAAAAGTGGCAATAATGTGGTAGTAATTCACAAAAATACCCGTCGCCAGCAAACCGACGAGATACCCAGCCAGGGGTACAATCAGGAATCCCAAACAAGCCAGCAGCAGAGTTCGTTGGGAATCAGAAGGCGGTACCGGTTCGCGATACTCCAGCCGAGGGGCCAGGGCGAGAATTAGGAGCAGGAAGAGCAGCAATCCAGCTAAGGGCAGACTCTGTACTGCAAAGGAATAGAAACTGTAGAAGTTATTGAAGTTGACTGGAAAAAAGTAGTGCTGCATGTAAATCCGTTTTGCTGCGAGCAGAGTCGGAAGCCAGATCAGATAGGGGATGAATGCCAGCGCAACAGTACCGTACAGAGGCCAGTCCGGGCGTTTGCGTTGCAGCAGGCGGACAAGTTCGGCGACACCAAAACCAGCAAGAAACAGGATGCTGTAGAAGTGCGTTGAAAACATTGCGGCCAAGCTCAAAAGTAAGCCAATGCGCCACCAGGCCCGCCGTCGTCCGGTGGTTTCAGGATTGTTGAGAGAGTCCCAGCACAATAGGGCAAGAGCAGAGAAGCCAAGCATCATTCCGTAAGGCCGGACATCGGGCACTCGTGTGCGCAACACGGTTGCGTAAGGCAAAAAGAAAGCTGCTGCTGCATAGATGGCTGGTACATAACGCCAGAGCAAGAGTGAGATGCAAACGCACATCAAAATGAAGCCCACAATAGAGGCCATACGGACAGCAAGCAAACTGTCCCCAAAGGTCTGGATCAGAAAGTGGTCGAGCATATGTAGCAAAGGCGGGTCCATCTGCACAGAACCGCCGCGGATGTTCTCCCACACCTGAGCGGCGGTGGGCAGGCGTGCAATGTGAATCTGCAGGATCTCATCAATCCAGGCCGCTTTTGAGTGTGAGTATCCGATGCTCGTCAACGCACATAAAAAGCTCATTGCCGCCAGATAGAGGTACTTGTTGCGATTCAACACGGCATCTAGCCTAACGGCTAAACGCTCAAATGGAAGAGTTGGCATATCTACTCAGAGTACTGGTCTTGTCTATTTTTTGTAGCTTGGGTGGGGAGAGAAGAGACCGATCTTCGCTTCACCACTTTTCAGGCGCAAAGCGAAGCCAGCATTCTCCGTCCAGACGGGACAGCGCTGCATCACCGCGATGGATGGCTGCGGTGATGGCCGTATCGCGGCTTTGAACCAGCACCGACGAGTTAGGCTGGCGAAAGAGGCAATGTTCTTCGGTCAGATCGACCAGTTGCTTGGGTTGGCTCTGGCCTTTGACACAGGCGCCACCGCCTTGGGCTGCATCTGCAAACAGAGCGCGGAGTACTCCGCGAAACTGGTCGGTACGCCTGGAATAAATCTGAAGAACCGAGCAGACACCGCCTGGATTCAGATAGTAGACAAACCATCCGCAGGCTTTTCCCGTCTGATCGTAGACTACTTTTTTCCGCAGTTCCCCCGAGGGCGCTGCGGCAGCTTCCTGGAGCAGCCAGGTGAAAGACTCGCGCTCATACTTTGGCTTGAGCTTCTCTTTCCAGCCGATTTCTGTGATGGTGTCGAATAAGCCGTTTGCATCGACATCGAGAGTTTGAAAAGGACTGCTTGGGGAAAAGCCACCAGGGAAAGCGCGCTGGGCCAGCACGTCAACGGCGCTGCCGAAAAATCCGATGACCCCATTGAGAGCGTCCCAAGATGTCCCCGACTTGCGGCGAATGCTGTGTTCCTGAATGGTAGCGAAGGGCTTTAGGGCTCGAATCCAGTTGAAGGCATAAAGGCGTGCAATATCTCCTCCGGCAGGTTCCCAGACCTTGGCGGAAGCCTCGGCGGCACCATCAGTCAGCGTGAGATCCTGCGGGCCCGAGAATAGTTTTCGCAAGAGAGCAAAAGCGCCCATGCCACGGTGAGCTTCGCGATCAATGAAAAATTGCGACCCGACGCAAACGGTGATCTCGCGGCCATTAAAGATCATGGGTCTGCTCATCGCAGCTAGGAATCCGACGATTCGAGTATTTTCGATGTAAACAAGAGATTCAATTCCGTTGCCTCGCCACGGGTTCTCCAGGAAAATATGCTCAAAGTAAGAGGCTAGTTTTGAGTTGGTGGAAGCAGGCCTGCCACGCATCACCTTCAAGTACAGCGATGCTACTTCTGCGCTGTCCTCGGGGCGAAATTCTCTCATCTCCGCCATAAATTCGAATGTTCCCTTCTGCTGCGTGGATCCTGTGACGGTTTGCGGAGAAGCGTCTTACTGCACGCGCTGTTCGAGGTACTCGAGAATCAGCGGATAGGAAACCAGCTCATCGAAATCAGCCATTTCGAGTTCGATGCCAAACTCTTCGGCGATCGAGGCAAGCAAGGTCACTTGAGCGACAGAATCCCAGGTGGCGAGGGTATTGGCGCTGGCCTGCGGGATCTCTTCCGGCTTGAGATCGGGAAAGATATTGGTGAAACAGGTCGCGAGACGTGGCTTGAGATCGTTCATTGTTTTCCCTCTAGTATGAAGCACAAAATCGCTGTTTCCACGGTGCTAGCTCTCGATGTATTCGAGCAGCAACTGGGGCCGGGCGAACATCCAGACCACCGGTTTTCCGGCAAATGCAATGGCCGGTTGCGCGGCTTTGATCAGTAGCGCCCCATTCGCTTTCATCTCGGTCACGTGTGCGGCGAGATCATCCACCTGGTAGCAGATATGATGCAATCCGCCGCCCTTGGCGACAAAGCGGCTGAGCGGAGTATCTTCGCCGTCGCCTTCCACCAGCTCAAACTTCGGCGTACCGGCGAGAGCCTGGTTGGCGCTGAGGAAAGTGACGCGAGCCTGTTGGAGCGGGTCGTGATAAATAACCCCATCCCAGGTGGCATCCAGCAGTTTGGCAAATCGGGGTGCTTCGGTTTCAATACTTTTGACGGCGTAGCCGATGTGGTGCAGCACGACGGCGTTGTCACTTCCCATAGTTGTATTATCGAGAGATTCCCTAGGGAATCTGTTTTTTATCCCCATGCAGCTTGCTCCTTCATCGACCTTCCTTCCGAAAACTCTTGAAATTCTCGAACAGCGGGAGCCGAAGATGGGCCTGCGAGCGAAAGCCTTTGTTGAGAAGCAAGACGAGCTGTATCGGCGCCGGGGTGAGGCCTTCCTGTCTCGTTATGCCCGCTTTCTCGATAGCCAGGGGCTTAGTTTCGCAGAAGGGGTAGAGAGCTTCATCCGCTTACAGCACATTGTCGAAGGCGAGCGGAAGAAGTTTCTGGCGACCGGCCGCTATCCGAACACCTCATTCGATGCGGTGAACCAGAGCTTTTACTCCAATCCGGAACTGATGCGCCATCACATGCATGGCCTCGTCTTTGCGCAGTTCCTCTGGCCCGATCAGTACCAGCGCTTTGCCTTCTTTTCCGACCATCTGCCCGCATACGCCGCTCATGCCAGCGCCTATCTGGAGGTCGGCGGCGGCCATGCGCTGTATCTGTGCGAGGCGCAGCGCAGCATCGGCAGCCATGCCTCCATCGAGGTGGTGGATATCAGCGAGACCTCGATGGCGATGGCCCAGAGCTTTGCGGCCAGCGACGAAATCGACTTCCACCTGATGGATATCTTCGATTTCTCCGACGTTCCTGCCTTTGACTTCATCACGATGGGGGAGGTGCTCGAGCATGTCGAGGAGCCAAAGCGGTTGCTGAACAAGCTGCGGCTCTTGCTGCGGCCTGGCGGCAAGGCTTACATCACGACGCCAGCCAATGCGCCGATGCCCGATCACATCTACCTCTTCCACAATGCGGACGAGATTCGCCAGATGCTTGAGGAATGCGGCTTCCGCATCGAGAAAGAGAGCACGCGCTTTGCGATCGATGTGCCGGATGCCGTGGCGATGAAGCTGAAGCTGCCGCTGATGTACGCGGCCTTTGTCTCAGTCGCCTAAACTATTCTGATGCGGCAGGGCACCGCAGCGGGCGAGGAAGTCGTTGCGGGTGAGCGTGACTTGGTTGGCACTGAGCCCCAGCGGGGCGAGCGTTTCCAGCAATGGCTGATTGCGCGGCGTCACTTCGAGATCAAAGGCAATGCGCTCGATGCCGCTTTGCGCAAAGAGCCCTTGCAACGTGTGGTGTTCGATCTTGCGGGAGAAGGCGCGGCAACTCATCACCCAGTGCGAAACGCGAAGCTCTTCTCCATTGCGAGAACCGAGCAGCACCGCAACCCGGCCGAGTGAGCCGAACTTGTCCTGATAAGAGACAACCGTACAGACTGTACTCTCCTCTTCCATGTAGCGCTGCCATTCGCCTTCTGAGATCCGCTTGCCGTTCAGATTGAACTGATTGGTTTTGTTGATCAGCTCGAGAGCGCGACCGCCGCCCGGGTCGCGGCGCCAATCAAAACTCACGGTGCCTTGGAGCGAACTTAAGAATTCGGGAGCGTGGGCCGCATCGCCCAGATTCTGGAGTTGAGCCGCAGCCCGGATGCTGTTCTGGCGCAACAGATCTTCTTCGAGCAAGAGCGGTTTGCCAAAATGATTGCGCAGCTCGGAGAGAAGACGCAGCACCTTGTCAGGATCCTTGGCCGGGAAGGGCAGGCAAGTGATTTCCGGAAAAGCCTGCTGCACTTCTTCGAGCTCCATCGGGCTGTCATCGAGAAAGACGACAGCATCGGGAGCGATATTCCAGGTCTTGAGGATCTTGGCGATCGAGGCCGACTTCGGCCCCCAGTTGGCGATCACCGGGTATAGCGATCTCGCATCGAGAAAGAGGTCGGGACGGGCAAGAGCTGCCTCCGCAGTACTCTGCTCATTCTTTGAGGCGACCGCGAGCAGCACGCCCATGCTCGCCAAATGACCCAGCATCTGCTGGTACAAACCGTGCAGTTGGGTATGGCTATCCTGCTGCCAGCTTACGCCGTCGGCGCCCACTTCGCCGACGATGCCGGCCCAGAGGGTATGGTCAAGATCGGTGATGAGGCCCTTCTTCGGTGGAGTCTGCCAGAGCACCTGAGCGAGGGTCGCGGCAAGAGCCGAGGCAAAGGACAGCTTATAGGGGAAGCCGGCCATCAGCTCCATGCGCGCATCGAGGCGCGGCTCACTGCTGGTGCAGCGGGCGATGCGCAGACCAGGAATCTGAGCCAGGCGAGCAAGAAAGGTGGCGAGCTGTGCTTCGAGTTCCAGTTCAAAGCCGCTGTTCTGGGTATCGATCGTATTGCCAAGTGGTGGCAGGGGCAGCGACGGCGGCGCGATGGCGACCGGCATACGGGCTCCGAGCGGGGTGAGTGCGGCTTCGAGCTGGGCTATGCGGGCCGGGAGGGAAGCGAGAATATCAGCCTTTGCGGCAGCAGACCAGCCACCGCTGGCACGCAGGCCGAGACGCGGGTCGAGATCACTCCATTCGAGGACAGCGGCAGCGGCGATGGCTTCCGATTGGGTAGCCAGATCGAGATTGCCCCGCAGGTCACCATAGACTCCGTGTCGCAGTTCGACATCGGTGCCGGACAGGCGTTCGAAGAGATGAGCGCGCAGCAGATTCGAGAGGTGGAGCGGTTCAAAGCCGCAAGCCAGAAAGTGAATCTTCTTGGGACCTTGGCCTTTTCTGGAGTTGATGACCGTAAGGGCCTGATTGAGAGTCACAGGACGGGAGAAGCTTTCCTTAGGGCTTTATTTTCCCACAGGCCTTCCAGGAAAGCGCTATTCGCCGCTGTCCTGGCACCGATAAGAAACAGCAGGAGATGGTCGGTGGTGTTCCTTTTGTTTTTAGCTTCGGTGATCCTTCTGCGGCAGATTGTGGGCGACAGAAAATTTTTGCCCACAGAACCGCTTGCGCCTGCAGCTCCTCCTTCATTAAGCGGCGATTTGTCGCAGTTGTCCCAGGTGTTGGACAAGTGGGGTGACGCTTCTCCTTCCTCTTCCGATCCGGTGGAAGCCCGAAAAGCGGAGAGCGAGCTTATATGATTGAGAGATGATCTTCCGCGTGGCTAGCTCGCCTGCATGATCTCTCCGTGCTGGGCCTGGGCTTTGTTGTTGTTCTTTTTCGCCCTTGCTTTCTACCTGATGGTGGGCTATCCGCTGTTGTTGTGGAAGTGGCCCTTCCCTCGCCTTGCTGTGGCGAAGGATCTGTCTTATCTCCCCTCGGTGAGTGTCCTGATGGCCGTGCATAATGGCGCGGACTTTCTCGAAGAGAAGCTGAATAGTCTGCTTGCTCTCGACTATCCACCGGACAAGCTGGAGATTCATGTCCTTTCGGACGCCTCCAGCGACCAGACCGAAGCGATCGCCCTGCGCTATGCCGACCGCGGCGTGATCTTGCACAGCCTGCCGCGAGGCGGTAAGGCGGCCGCTCTCAATTACGGCATGAACCGCGCAACCGGCGACATCTTCTTCTTTACGGATGTCCGCCAGAAGCTGCACCCGCAGGCCCTGCGCCAATTGGTCGCTAATTTTGCAGACTCCAAAGTGGGCGCCGTCACCGGCGAGCTGCGCATCACACCACTGGGCGGCGTTGAGGGCGAGCAGGCGGCAATGGATCTGTATTGGCGCTATGAATTGTGGGCGCGCAGCAAGCAATCGGCACAGTACTCGCTATTCAATACGACGGGTTGCCTCTATGCGATGCGCCGCTCGCTGACGAAAGCTCTGCCGCCGCATACTCTGATCGATGATGCAGAATTGCCGCTGCAGGCTTATCTGGCCGGCTACCGGATTCTCTTTGATCCCACCAGCCTGGCCTACGACTTTCCGACGGCGCAGGGTACCGAATGGAGCCGTCGCATGCGGACTCTCGGCGGTATGTGGCAAGTGTTTGCGCGGCATCCACGCTTGCTGTTTCTACCCCATCCGATGTGGCTGCATTTTGTTTCGCACAAGTTCGGACGCCTGCTGCTGCCCTGGTGCCTGCTCGGGATCGCGATCACAACGCTGCTCTTGCCGGCCGGCTGGCCCAAGACCTTTCTGCTCTGGAACGAAGCGGCGTTGCTCCTGTTAGCCGCTGTCTTTCCGCTGCTCGGAGAGAAGTCCGCCCTACGCCGTTACTCGTCCTGGGCGCGGACCTTCCTGGTGATGAACTTCGCGGCGATCCTCAGTCTGAAAGTCTTCTTTGTGGACCCGCAACGGATGTGGCTGACGACGCAAGTTGATCGAGAGCGCCGCGCTAGCTGAGCGCAGGGAGCGCAGCCTTGTGGCGTAAGAGCCAGTGCTCCAGCATGAAGAGATTCCACAGCGAAGGCGCGATGCGTTCGCGTTGGAGAGCCTGGTCGATGGTCTGGCGCAGCGCTTCCTGATCCACCCAGCCACGGGCCGCCACTTGGCTGTCGCCGCGCAAGGGCTCCCACAACTGCTTCATCTCGCGAGCCATCCAGGTGGAGATCGGAACATCGAAGCCGCGCTTGGGCCGGGCCCCGATTTCAGGCGAGATGCGACGATCGACAATCGCCCGCAGGATCGCCTTCAGTTGCCCGTTCTGGAGACGCAAGCCAACCGGCAGGGCGGCGGCAAATTCCCAGAGCTTCTGGTCGAGGAAAGGGGCCCGCGCCTCGAGCGCATAGTGCATGGTGCCGCCATCCACCTTCGGCATGAATTCGGCGGTGAAGTGCGTGTCCCAGTGGTATTGGAAGGCGTCGCGGAATAGGTGGCGAGCCGCCTCAGCAGAGGCTGGGATATTCCGCCAAGGTGTTTCCTGGTGGCGCAGTTGGGGCCCGAGAATCTGATTGTCGGTCAGATAGGACAAGCCGTTGCGACGCCGGACGTAGGGGCCCAGGCCGCCGGTTGCGTAATCGAGAAAGCTCACTCCGCGCTCCAGCAACGGAGTGGCTGGCACCGCCTGCCGCAGGCCCTTCCAGGCCGATGTGGCAAAGGCAGGCAGCATCTGCGCCGCATTCTGGGCGCGCCAGGCGTTCAGAAAATGCGGGTAGCCGAGATAGACATCGTCGGCCCCGTCTCCGGTCAGCAGCACGGTGCCGTGCGGCTTGATGGCGCGGGAAACGCTGAGGATGCCGAAGGCCGACTGGCAACTGAAAGGCTCATGAAAGGCGTCGAGATAGGTCTCAAGATCAAGGCGGTCGCGGCCCGATAGAGTCACCAGTTCGTGGGGAATGCCGAGGGTCTGCGCCGTAAAGCGGGCGTCTGCGCTTTCGTCTTCGAGGCTTCCGGGCGAGCCCACCGTAAAGGCGGTGACATTCGCATTCAGCTTTTTCATGGCCCAGCAGACCAGCGCCGAATCCATGCCGCCGCTCAACAGCGCCGCGATGGGAACATCGGCCTGCAGACGCAGGCGCACCGATTCCACCAGCAGTCTTTCGGTTTCCTCCACCGCTTCCTCGAAGCTGATCTTGCTGTTCTCTTGTGTCTCCGGCAGGCTCCAGTAGCGCTTCTGGGTGATCCTTCCTTCGTGCCACTCGAGCAGATGACCGGGGAGCAGCTTCTCGATCCCCTCATAAATCGAACGCTTGTCGGTGATGTAGCCGTATTCAAGGTATTCGAGCACCGCCACCGGATCGATC
Organism: Bryobacter aggregatus MPL3; assembly: GCF_000702445.1. NCBI lineage: Bacteria > Pseudomonadati > Acidobacteriota > Terriglobia > Bryobacterales > Bryobacteraceae > Bryobacter > Bryobacter aggregatus. The sequence continues at coordinate 25,612 of NZ_JNIF01000002.1, read as the reverse complement.
TGATTCCCAAATCCAGCAGCGCGCAGGGCGCCCAGGGTCGAGCCGAAAGCAAAGTCCCGTCCTCGCCTGGCAAAGAGCAGCGGCTTGACGCCCATGCGATCGCGCACCAGATACAGACGGCGGCTACGCTGGTCCCAGATCGCAAAAGCGTACATGCCGTGCAGGCGCGGCGCGAGAGCTTCGGCGCCCCATTCGAGATAGCCGCGCAGCAGGACTTCGGTATCGCACTGCGAATGGAAGCGATGGCCGCGAGATTCGAGCTCGGCGCGGAGTTCGAGGAAGTTATAGATACAGCCGTTGAAGACCAATCCCACTTGCCCGTCTTCGCTGAGCATCGGCTGATGGCCGGCAGGACTGAGGTCGAGAATGGCGAGGCGGCGATGGCCGAGATGCACCCCCGGCCAGGAGGCGCGGCCTTCCGAATCAGGACCCCGCCGGGCAATGGCGGCCAACATCGGGTTGAGAACAGAGTCTGCGTTTTCCTGCGATGTTAAGTAGCCGACAATCCCACACATGACATTTATTATCTCGTTTCGCTCGAGATCGGATCTGAGACAGTAGATAAGAATGCTGGCTGCGAAGAAGTACTCTTGTCTGCTGATCTGCTTCAGCTATCCGCCAGTTCTGGGCGGCTCTGAGATTGAAGCCCAGCGGGTTTGCCGGGCGCTGCGGGAGCGTGGGCACAGGGTCTTAGTCTTATGTGCCGGACATCCGGAAATGCCAGCCGCCACCGATTGGGTGGACCCCTACGGAACCCCTGTACGCAGCATCGGGCACGGCGCGCAAAGTCCCCAGCTCGATCGGCTCTTTGCCGTGGGCGTGGCCAGAGAGTTATGGCGGCTGCGCAAAGAAGTGGATGTTGTCTACTTTCTGATGCAGGGCCTGCACCTGGTGCCCGGCCTGCCGATCTGCCGCTGGCTGGGTCTGCCGATCGTGATGAAGATCTCTGGTAGCGGCATTGTCGAGTTCATGCAGAAGAGTTTCCTCGGGCGTCTCGAACTCGGTTGGCTGCAGCGCTGGGCCAAGCGGGTGATGGTCTTGAACGACGGCATCGCGCAAGAGGCGGTCAACGCTGGCTTCGATCGCCAGCAATTGTTCTGGATGCCGAACCCGGTCGATGTCGATGAATTCGCACCTGTTTCGCTCGCTGAGCGGAAGCGCCTGCGTGCTGCCGCCGGCATTGCGGAAGACGCCCCGGTGGCGGTCTATGTCGGGCGTCTGGCGCCTGAAAAAGAACTCGGCAGTCTGCTCGAAGCCTTTGCCCTGGTCCAGGCTCAAGCGCCTGCGGCGCGTCTGATTCTGGTGGGCGATGGCCCGGAGCGAGCCACTCTCGAAGCGGCAAGCGAGCGCCTGCAATTGGCTTCGTTTGTGCAATTTGTCGGGCGGCAGCCGATGAACCGCGTTCTCGAATACTTACAGCTGGCCGATGTCTTTACGCTGGTCTCGCGCCTTGAAGGCTTTCCGTGTTCCCTGATTGAAGCAATGTCGACGGGCCTTGCCTCGCTGGTGAGCCGCATCCCAGCCAATGAGCAACTGGTCGAGGACGGCGTGCACGGCTGGAGCGGCGGCGTGCGCAATGCGCCCGAGCTTGCAGCGGCCCTGCTGCGACTGATCGAGAATCCGGAGCAGCGCGCCGCGATGGGAGTCGCCGGCCGGCAGCGGATTGTCGACAACTATTCAAGCGAGAAGATTGCCGAGCGCTACGAAGAACTCTTCGCCATCGCAACGACAGAGCGCACATGAAGGCAGCCCTCAAACGCGGTCTGATTGGGGGCCTCGAAGCCTTTGGAATCCATTCGCTGCTGCCGCGTCTCGGGGAGCCGCGCCTGCTGATCCCCTGCTACCACGGCGTCGTCTCCGAGGCCCGGCCAACGGCCCGCGAAGGCTATGAGATCACCGTCTCTTGCGACGAATTTGCCCAACATCTCGAGTGGCTGGGTCGCCATTACCGCTTTGTCGATCTGGCCGGGGCGCTCTACTGGATTGAGAACCCGAGCGGCGGAAAGCCTCCGGTGCTGATCAGTTTCGATGACGGCTATCGCAACAACCTGACTCTCGCCGCGCCGATCCTGCGCCGCTACGGGGCGCCTGCGATCTTCTTCCTGAGCACCCACTACATCGGCGGCAATCGACTCCTCTGGCCGCTCGAAATGGATGTGCGCCTTGAGCAATCCCCCGGTCTTGCCATCCCAGTGGGCGAGCAGCAACGGCGCATCCCGGCCGAGCCGCGCAGTCGAGCCGCGCTCGCCTTTGAGTTGCGGCAGATCTATAAGAAGCTCCCGAATGCGGAACGCCTGGCTGCACTCGAACGCTTCCGCGCCGCAACGCACTTTGACCCCAGCCAGATCGACCACGAACTCCACGACTTCCTCAGTTGGGACGAAGCGCGGCAACTGGCCGCACTGGGTTTCGAGATCGGCTCGCATACCTGCGAGCACCCGATTCTGTCGCGCCTGGACGAGGACGAATTGCGGCAGGAACTGCAGAACAGCAAGGACAAACTCGAAGCCGAATTGGGGCGTCCGGTGACGAGCCTCGCCTATCCGAACGGCGGCGCGGCCGACTATTCACCCCAGGTGGTCGAGATGGCGAAGTCCTGCGGCTATCGCACCGCCTTTGCTGTCGACGAAGCGTTCCAGAAGCCCAAGACGGCGCGGCCCTACGCCCTCAGCCGCATCATCGTGCAAGGCCACTGGCCGCAGTCGCAGTTCCACTTTCTGGCCAGCGGAGCTCGCAATCTGTTGAGCGGACGAGGCTTCTAGCCCATAGGCTGCCAGAGCTCAATGCGATTCCCTTCCGGGTCGATCACCCAACCGAAAATCCCAAAGTCATAGCGGTCGCGTTTGGGGTCCACCGTGACGCCTGCCGCTATCAAGCGGTCCAGCACTCCATCGAGATCATCCACCTGGAGGTTGATCATCGCTTTCTGTGCCGGAGGAAAGTATTCTTCTTCCTCCCTGAAGAAGGCAAAGACAATCTGAGGGTGTTGTGTCGGGGCGGGAAACGCGAAACCGCCTTCTGATCGGATCAGACCGAGATGTCGCTCGTACCATTGATACAAAGCGTCCGGATCCTTCGCCCGGAGAAACGCGCCGCCAAAGCCAGTAATGGAAGCCATGCCGCTAGCTCCGCCGCTTCTTCTTCGGCAACACCTGCCGCACCATCGCCCCGGCCAGAATCCGTAAGAGCCGGATGCCGTGCGCATAGCTCAGCTTCGGGTCTTCGCGATCGAAATCAAAGAAATAGCGTGGCTGTCGATAGCTGTGGAAGAGACCCTTCCAATCGAGCAAGCCGGCGCGGAAGTAGCTGGGAACACAGGCGAAGTCGCGAAACAGCGCAATGTGGCGGAAATCGTTCCGCTGCGGTTCCACCGGCCTCACCGGCTGGCCGATCAGATCGAGATAATGCAGCCAGCCAATCTCGACGCCCATGTAGGGCGCCGCGTCCGAGGTGAGGCTGTAGCGTGGATTCGCTTCGATCAGCTTCACGACGCCGTCTCGGGTGTCGCGCTTCAGTTCAATCTCGCAGATGCCGGTATAGCCGATGCTGCGCAGAAAGCGGTCGCAGACCTCCGCGGTTTCGGGGTCATGTACCGGTTCGACAATGCTCGCCGAACCAAAGCCAATCGGGTCCGTTCGCATCTGCCGCACCACCCCCCAGCCCAGACGCTCGCTCTTCTGGCTGTAGCAGGACAGATAGCAGAGCTTTGCCGTATCCGGACCTTCGATGATTTCCTGGACAACGCATTCCGGGTTGATCCTGGCCGCCAGTCGATAGCTGGCCAGCAGTTCGGCCGGGCTGTTGCTGGTGATCAGCTTCTGTTCAAAGAGCGGATGCTCGGGGTCAAGGGTGCGCCATTCGCGAAAGTGCAGCGGCTTCAACAGCGCCGGAAAAACAGCCTGCTTCCCAAAGGCTTCCACTTCGGCTTCGTTGGTGACAAATCGAGTGAGCGGCGTGGGCAATCCATGCTCAGCAGCAATATCGTACTGACGCTTCTTGGTCGCCAGCAAGCCCTGCATGCCGATCGAAGTTTTCCCGAAGAGAAAGCGATCGCTGAGCGCAGCGGCGTGATCGGCCAGCGCCGTCACAAACATGTCGGAACTGGCGATGACCACCAGCGGACCTTTACCGATGCGGCTTTCCAGTCCGAGCATGAAATCCACCCAGTCCTGAGGCTGCTGGTCCGGATTCGGGCAAACGAAGCTCTGGCCATAGCGGGTGCGAAAGCAGGGCTGCGTCGGGTTCGGATCAATGCAATAGACGGCGAGACCGTGCCGGGACAACTCGCGCATCAGCACGACGCCGGTAAAAAATCCCCCGGCAACCAGTACGGGAGGCCAGCCGGATTGAGCGGTTTGAGGGTGGATCGGCAGAACTCCTGTGCCTTCCATCTTAGCCGTTCAAACCCGAATCAGGTTTTCGAAGAGGCCGGGTCGAGAACCCGCGCCGGAGACCCCACCGCGACACACCCGGCTGGAATTGGCTTCGTTACGACAGAACCCGCTCCAATAGTCGAAGCAGCACCGACATCGGCCATCACAATCGCTCCGGCGCCGATCCAGCAATCCTTGCCGATTGTGACCATCGAAAAACTACCTTGCTCAGAGCCCTGAATGTGTCCATCCTCACCTCGAGAGTGCTGGCGTCGCCCACTCGGGATCTGCACGCCCGAAGCAATGTGTGTCCGTTCTCCAATATCAGTGTGTCCGAGGATGCAGTAGGAGCCCACATAAACATGCGCTTGCATCCGAGCCTGCGGATGCGCAAAAAACGAACCGAATTGAATGCGGGCGGACAAGGAGGCCTCTGTCAGAGTGAGGTGGTAATAGGCAATCCGCAGATAATCCCCAGGCAAACCAGGCATTTGGGCAAAGATCTGCGCAAACAGAATGTAGATGCCTTCCAGGCGTCCAAAGGCCGAAAGCAAAGCAAAGGGGAAAACAAGCGCCAACGACACTGCAAGAACAGACTGTTTGAGAAGAGTGCGCAAAGGGATCTGCTCAATCTTGGCATGCCAGGCAAGCTCATTTCAATTTCGATCAAGAGCGAAATAAATCACGGAAAACGCTCGATTGTATATATCGAATATATACAATTAAACAGAGGTGATTTAAGTGAAAATAAGATTATATTTAGCTGGGTTTTTGATCGTTTTCGCAGTACCTTCCTTTTCGCAGACAAAGGTAGACTTGCGTGGCCAGGGGAAGAATGTCGATTTCCGCTCTGCCAGCAATACATATCCTTTCAAAAGCGGTTCTGGACTTCCGGGAACTTGTGGCATGGGTGAAGTATTTTTTTTGACGAGTGCCAGCAGCGGAATGAACGTATATGTCTGTTCGCAGGACAATAGCTGGACCCAGCAAGGAATTCTTTCGACGGTGGGAGCCGCGGAAGGCTCATTTCTCACCCTCAATTCTGGCGCGATGAAGTGGCAAAGCCTGAATGGAGATGTCACGGGTCCTCCCAGCTCTTTGAAGGTCCAGCAGTTGCAATCCTACCCAGTGTCTGCCACTGCTCCACTGAACGGACAGATTCTACAATGGGATGGTTCAAGCTGGAAGGCACAGACTTTGAACGGGGCTCCCGGAACGATTAGCTTCGAGAGCAACGGAACACCGGTGGGGAACAAAGGAGTGGTGAACTTTCTGCCGGGATTTGGCCTGACAAGTGCTCTGACGAACACGGCAACAAAACTCACCGTGCAATATTTGATCGATACCAGCAAAATTGTTTCCAGGACCGCCCTCCAGACAGGCGCCGATCTGGCCTGTATCCCCACAAGCGGATCCGCAGTGAGCTATACCTGTGAGATGAGTCCAGTTTTGACCGCCTATGCAACGGGAATGGTAGTGAACTTGCGGCCCGATGTCGATGGAAGTGGGGGAGCAACCACGCTGGAAATTGATGGTTTGGGTGCGAAGAGTATCAAGTTGAACGATGGTTCCACGAATCCGCTTCCTGGGACTCTGCTCGCCGGACGGCTGCAGCAGGTCTGGTATGACGGCACCGTATTTCGGCTCCTGGCGCCTGCCCCCAATGTCCTTGCGGGATCAGGTGCCCGGCCGGCCTGCAGCGTGACCTACCGCGGCAAGATCTGGCATCAGTTTGCTGGAACGGGAGAAAAGGACACCGTTGCGGTGTGCGCCAAAGACAGTAGTGATACCTATGGTTGGCAAACGCTCTACTAGCCCGGCTGAGCGTCAATTTGCGGGAACTCCGCAGCGGAATTGAATTTTGGAGATATCTACATGATCCGGATCATGACTTTGTTGATGTTGCTGGCGCAGTTCGCCGTTGCCGGGCAATCGTTGAATCTGAATGGCCGCATAGTCGGAAACACGAACGTCCCCATTGCACCAAACGGCACCTCTTGGCGCATCGAAATGTACTTCCATGATTGGGACGATTTTGGAGGCAAGCTGGCTCAGGCCAATGCCTACGGCGCTGATATTGGGCTCACCACGGCAGGGTCGCGTATGATCTTGCGTCCTGAGGTGTCCAATTTGACTGGGGCAACTGGGGATTGCGACATTGATGTGCAGACCCTGTCGGCAAAGCGAGTTTACCTCCGCCTGCAAAAGGACTCCGGCGCCAAGAAAATCTACTGTGAAGCTTGGGATATGAACGGGAACCGGATCGGGAACAAGGCTGTCACATATAAAGGGGAGACCGCCCTAATTTATAATACCGTATGGGTCGGAAACGAGGGCCTGCTCGCCAAAGACCGCTACATCGGTTTTTTCCGAATTTGTAGTACATTGCTCCCACTGAACTCCCGTCCTCCGATCACTCGAGACGACAGTAACCGCATCCTCGAATGGAAGTTTGATGGCAATCTAACGGATTCCGCCGGTGCTTTCCCCGCGCAGAACCTCGCGGGTGGAACACTCAGCTACATCACCACTCCGATTCAGACGATCCCCTCTGTCACCATCAAAAATAACGACACTCGATTCTGGTCTGATCTCGTGAGTATCCGCGCTGGCCATCCTGCCAAGCTCAATGGCTTGAGCAGCTATTCGCAGGCTGATAATGGCTCTGTCGTCTCCTACCGCTGGCGTCAGATGGAAGGCCCATCGCAACTAATCTGGGATGATGAAACCAGCCCAACCCCGACGATTCGAGGAGCTGTTTTCGGGAGTTACAAGCTAAGACTCACTGTCATTGACGCGTTAGGAGTGCGGGGAAGCAAGACTGTCGATCTGGGCGCTGTTGCCACAGACAACAACGGAGTGGTGATCCATGCCAATCCTGACGCCGACAAGATCTTTGGGCCCATGATCGCCTTCGGGAAAAATCCCTGGGCGTATGCGGACGATGCAGCAATGCGAGGAGTCCAGATCCGGGCGAAGGATTACGTAACCAAGTTTAGTTCCCCCCCCGAATGGACAAAGCCTTTGGATGGCACCATCAGCTACAACGCAACCGGCGACTATACTTCGGTCGCAACGAATTTGAGCGCGCCCGTCACCGCCTCATCGACATCCATCCCTGTGGTGAGTGTCGCCAAACTGGATCTGACCGAGTTCCCAACAATCATCGCGATTGCAACGCATGGCAATGGTGGAGAGTTCGTCCTGATCTGCTCCGCTTCGGGCCTGAATCTGATTCCCTGCTATGACGGTCGCGGTTATGGCAACACTGGAAGAAACGGTTCGGGCGCTCCGCTCAGTTGGCCGGCTGGACGAGAGATCTACCAAAATAAGGTCTATGGCGCCGGAACCAAGTTCTTACGGGATTTCTGTCCTGGTGGTGTTGGGCTTGATGGTGAGATCCTTGCATCCGCAGGTACGGTCACTGTAGAACCCAATAGCACCAATCTTGTGGGCATCGGAACGAACTGGCCGTTGAGTCTGGAACTCAATTCCATCCGTATCGAAGGTACTCATGGGGGCGTGCCATTTGTATTTTTTGCAGCCATTGAAGTCGGCAACACCCCAACAACAATTAAGATGACTCGCCCCTGGCCGGCCGATGCCGATGCCGCCACTGGGCTGTCCTATCAGATCATCCGGAACGACAGCCGAGGTTTTTCCCCAGCCTGGACTCGTACCGATGGCACGGAGGGCTATGGCACCATGAACGTAACCGCATGCCTGAGCGACACCCGTCTCTATTGGGAGGGCGGGTATGAGGCCATCCGCGGGGTGCAGAAGGACAAAACATACTCCTACATCGACCATCGCTGGGTCACCAACAATGGCGGGGGTGGCATCAATTTTTACGATGAAGTTCTCGCAAATTATGCCCAGTATTTTAGAAGTGGCCTGAAACCAGCCCTCGATGCCGCACGCGCCGTGGGAGACTACTGGCTGAGCCAGCCCGATATCAATGATGGGTGGGTGTTTCCTGCCCCTCGCAATATGAGCGCGGCAGGCGTGGTTGCTGGTGCTGTTCTCGATGGCCGTGTGCAGAGTTGGTACGCGCTGCGAAAGCTTGCCGAAAGAGGCGTCGTGACTGCGGAACGTAATAGTTGCTTTGATGATCCCCGTGAGAGTGCCTACGAGATGATGTGGCTCGCCTTCGCCGCCATGTTCGATCCAGTGGATACAGGCAATCCCGATACCCCAAATCAGCGGTCCTATTGGAAGGCAAAACTCGCGAAATCCTATGCTCGGGACCTTAGCTGTAAAGGACCCGATAACTCCTTCTCGAGCCCATTTTACTTTTACGGCAATGAGTATCCAACCATGGGAGTGAAAAATGGAAGTACGGAAGTCACCGGCAGTGGATTTAGGCCCAACCTGTGTCCACGTGTAGCAGGTGGCACCGGAAACGTAGTACAAGGAAGCGGAATTCTGACGATCACCTCCGGAACTCTAGTCAATGGGCTCAAGATCGTTTTAGCAGGGACTCGGGGTGGTCAACCCTACACTCCGTCACTCCAGTTTTCAGGCCTCGGGTCGAGCACCACATTGAGTGCTCTTTGGCTGGGCGACACCGGATCGGTGACTTGGCAGGTAGAAAATGATCTGGACTCGATGGCGATGGCGAGCACACCAAAGGTGTCGTTTGACTCTTCTGTTTACTCCATGACTTGCACCTATAATTCCCCTACATCTCTCACCTTAATCCGGCCTTGGCCAGGCCCAACTGGCAATGCTTATATGACTCGTGGCGGACTACCTGGGATCGGGATGCAGCCGTTCATGGCAGGTATCAAGGCGCTCCAGATGAAGTACGCCAGCCTTGGCGCTGACGGCACACTCGCTGCCAACTACTCCGATCTGGCGAATAAAATCTCGTCATGGGTTCTGACCGATGGATTTGATCCTGATACCGGGGGCTTGTTTTATGGTCGAGGCTTCGCAAATTGCGAGCCCGTACTCAAGGCCAGTCAGCCTAGTTTTGAATACCGCAATGTTTTTTGCAGTAACGGGACAGCCTCCTGGGCAAAAGCAACAGCCAGAGCCCTACTGGCAGAAGCGCAGTCCGCAGTCCGCATCGCCTATGAAGCCAATCCCTCGCAACACTTTCTTGAATTGGGAGACCAGTTCTATGCGAATCTCTGGGGTAGAGATCAATTTACGCAACAGGGCTTCGCTCTCGCTGAAAGCGGCATTAGCAATGATTTTGCCGCCGACATGAGTCTCAGTTATGGCAAATGGTATGGCTTCCAGTTTGGCATCGGGATGGCTCACCAGTGGCCAGCTGTCCGGATTGGCGGGGTCCGCCCTGTCCAAGTCGAACAAGCTTCCATCAATTTTGATAAAGCCGGGATCAATGGCGCCGCCAAAGCCCGTCTCACAGTCACCGAGCCGTCTGGCCGCACCATTGTTTATACCTGTGCGGATTCGCCTTGCCAAGTTGATCTCGACCGCCGTCAGGGCGACCACTGGCTCAAGATCGAATATCTATCAGCTTCTGATGAAATTCTGTTAAGCAATAAGCCTCAACTGTTGTTCAGCGACGCATCGACATCGGAATAAACGCCTTGAAATGAAGAAGGCCTAGCTTTTTGCCAGGCCTTCTTCACTCTACCGATTCCGGCAGCTAGCTATGCTGGAACCTTCGCCACTTGCATTGCCATCACCGTCCGCTGCATAGCAAAGAACATTGCAATCGCCAAACCAACTAGGAAGGGCTGCCGGAAAGTGTATCCGTTCGACAAAAAGCTAGTAGAAACGTAGAAAAAGACGCAGGCCAGCATATAACAGAAGCAGGCCGAGGCGATCTCCTCAAGCTTCAACTTTTGCGCCTGCTTGTAACAACGGTTCACCAGAACATATGCTCCACCCAATGCAGCGATAAAGAAGATCATTGCCGGGATGCCACATTCACTCGAGATCTGTACCCAGGTGCAATGGGTCTGGTGCCAGTTGCCCCTACCACCGGCTGCAACGGCACTAGCGCCTTCAACATTCATAAACTGTTCTGGTCCAACTCCCAACAGCGGGTGCTTGATTGAAAATTCGACCCCCTTCCAGAACAGATAACGGCGAGAATCTGCAGATTCGTCGGCTTCCTGGTTCTTCTCTCCACTCAACGTACTGAGCCGATTGAAGGTCTCCTGCGGCAACAATGCAATCGCAGGTGCGATGAGCACTGGCAGCAGGAGAAAAGCCAACATTTTCTGCCTCATTGAGGCTTTGAAGAACCAGAAAAGACACCCTGCCACCAATGCCACCAAGCAACCACGGGATGCCGTTCCCAAAACTACATAGAGAGAATAAGGAATCGCCGCAAAGTACAGAAGACGCATGATATACATCGCCCTTTTGTCCATCAAGACAAAAAGCATGAACGGGATCATCAACAGAACGTGCGTTGCCAGATCATTTGAATTTGCGATCGTGCCACCAAAGCTGAGTGAAAACCTTCCCTGATCTGCTCTCAGAAACAATTTGGATATGACCAGGACCGCCAGACCGCTAAACGCCATCGTATGAAATACCAGACGGATTTCATGCCAGTTTAAAACTAGGCCTGCAACCGCAAACAACAGAAAGATAGAGGTCTGAGCATAAGCTTTTACAACAGGAAGAGATCCTCCACGCCAACTACTGAACACTGTCGCAACCACCATACAAGCAAAGAACAACATCAGAAATACCGCTGCCTTGCTTCGAAAAGTACGAGCGAGTCCCCCAGTAGCCAAGGTTCCAACAATGGCGACCGGGGCTGTGAAATACAGCATGTACGTGTTCACACCGATTCCGGAGGCAAGTGCTTCTGAGATAAAGCTGAACCGAATAAAAATACATGCCAAACAGAAATAGAAGGCTAATCTCCGAAAACCATTTGCTTCTTCCGGCAAGGGAGGCAGAGCCTGAGGTGGTGGCACACTCACAGCGGAAGTCTTGGACTGCGCCATGGCCGGAAACGGCATTCCAATCCCCGTTGCTGTGTTGGGCTGTTTCAGAGACAGCATTCTTCCCATCCCTTGATCATAGCCGCGCAGCCATTACCCCGCTGCACCCATCCCTAAGCCCGCACTATACTTGCCGAATTTCTTGAGCGCAATTGCTTCAGGAACTGAATATACTGCCAGATTCGAGTGTGGTGGATCGCAAAAATCACGCTGACATAAACAACAGCACCGCTAGCCACTGCCGCGATGAGCCGCCAAAGCGGTGGCCAGTCGCCCGGAATTTTCATCTGCACAGCCAATACTGCCAGCGTCATTACAGACATTGCGGCAAAGGACGGGAGTAAAACTCTCAAATAGGTCCACACGCTGCAATCGAGTGCTCGGAGTACCTGAGGAATCATCGGGAACAAGGTGATCGGCGCAGTTAAGACCCAGCCTGCCGCCACCGCTGACGTTCCATAGGGCGAGGCGAAATAGAAAACCACGGGCATGACGGCAAAACCGACAATGGAGAGGCGCATCAAAAAGCCGGTCCTGTGCAACGAGGTCAGAATCTGGTTCATCAGAATTCCCAGACTGCGTATACCGATATAGGCAGCCAGCCATTGTGACGGACCCACAACAGCATCCCATTTCGGCCCCAAGGTCAGCGCAATCACATCTGGCGCCGTAATAATGAAGCCCGACATCAAAGGGCAGAGCACCAATGCCAGCAGATCGCTAAAGATCAAAAAGTAGCGGCGCATCAACGGCTTGTCATCCTGCAAACTGGCAAACAGCGGCCCGGTCACCCTCATGATGAGCATTGCCAGTTTGTCCACCGGGGCGCTCGATAGGTTAATCGCCAAGCGGTAGGCGCCAAGAGGAGCGCTCCCCAGAATGCGCCCCACAATAATGGTGTCGCTAGAAGCGCTGATCGTCGTAGCAATGCGTTGCACTGCAACCTCGATTCCAAAACGCATGGCTGCACCGATCTCGCTTCGTCGAGGCCAACTAAAGGAAACCGGTCTCCAGTAATAGGACAATCCAGCAGCCACACACCGGCCCGTTGTCGCAGAGATAACAAACGACCAGTAGGCAAATCCGAGGAACGCGCAGAGCATAATCACCACGGCTTGGACGACTGCCTGGGCCGCCTCAATGATCGAGAGGCGGCGATAATCCAAGTCTTTCTGGAGCAGACCGGAGGGGATGGCTTGGATCGCAGTAGGTAAAAATCCTAGGCTGTTCCACGCAATCAAGGGTGCCAGGGCAGGCAGATGAAAGAACCAGGCCCCCAACGGGGCCACCAATACGGATAACAGAATGGCGGCTAATCCTAAGAGCAGCGAAAGGGTGTTGAGCTGCGCGAGAGTACGCCGGTCCATCTCCCGAATCTGCAAAACGGCTGTTCCAATACCGAATTCCGCCAGAAAAGTCATCATCACCGTGACCAGACCAGCCATATCGGAAATCCCAAAATCCGAGGGCGACAGGAGTCGCGCCACAACGATCACCGACACCCAGGTCAAACCCTGCGTCAGCCATTTGGCGCCTGCTGTCCAACCCATGCCATGAATAAACGCCGTATCCAGCCGCGACTTGCGTTCGTGCAGTTCCGTAGACATCAAGCCTTGCCAATAGCCCGGTTGATCATCAAAAGAAAAGCCTCCCGGTAGGCCTTCTCATCCCATTGCTGGTGCGCCATTTGGAAACCACGCTCACCTAATCTTTGGCGCAGGTCCGCATCGGAGAGCAATTGGGTCAGCCGTTGCGCCAAACTATCGCTGTCTCCCGCCGCAAAAATAAAGCCATTCACGTCATTGTGAATCATGTGCGGAATGCCGCCCACATCGGAGCCCACCACCGGCAATCCCAAGGCCATCGCCTCAATCAGTACCCGCCCCATTCCCTCGCAGCGGGATGGCAACACCAGAAGTTCCGCCTGGCTCATGCGCTCAAGAGTCTGGTGATATGGCAAGGCAGGCAGAATCTCGATCCGCGGATGATTCGCCACCAGCGCATCTATCTCCGTACGGTCGGGATAATAGCCCTGAATCTTCAGCCGGACATCCGGAAACTGATCGGCAATCTTATGGAAGGCCAGAATCAGCGAGTCGATACCCTTCAAATACCAGGGCGCACCTACCATCAACACAAAGCGCTCGGCACTGGGGGAACGAGGTGGGACTTCATTGACCGGTACAAACTCATGAAAGACCGTCGTTGCTGCCTTGTGCAGCAATGGATAGGGTTGAAGCGCCGCCGGGTACAGCAAATGAACGTTGTTCGCACTCAGCACCGAGATGTGCAGACAGAGATCCGAATACAGCTTTCGCAGGTAGTCGCCAAAGGTCGGCCGGGGCCGCTCGGTAATGTAGACCAGGTTCGGCGAGGTCGCAATTTCGATCACTAGCGGCCGAGCCGTCAATAGCTTGAGCAGCACGCCCAACAGGCCGTTGGTCATGTGCGAATAGGCCATAATGCAGTCGTAACGCTGCTCCTTGAGCAGTTCGAGACCTTTGCGAATAAAAAAACGAAAGGCATGCAATCGCCGGGCGACGCCACTATACTGTCCGGCGAGGAACCAGTGATAGCGAAAAGTCCCGCACTGGTAAACCGGATAGCTGCCAGGCCCTAGAACCGCTTCGACTTCCTCGGGTTTCGACCACTGCAACGCATGTAGAACATCACCCTCTACATCAGTGGAGATAGCGAAGAACCGGTCCAACTTCTTATTCTTCGGAGGAAGGCCCAGATTCGGGTGGAGATAAAGGATTCGTTTTTTGGCCACTGCGTACGAGAGCACGCCACGGGTTACGGGCGGCAATCCTTCGAGAATGATAGCAAGTAGCTTCTTCTAGACTAGTGGCTTCGCTGCCAGTAGACCGCACGCGTATCGATCTTATGGATCTCTTCGGTGATGCCGTGCTTCTTGCGATATTCGTCAATGGCCCGCTGGCAGTCCGGGAGATTCTGATAGTCATCAAAGACGGCATAGCCGCCAGGAGAGAGCCTGGGATACAGATGCTCCAGAGCGTCGAGGGTAGAAGTATAGAGATCCGCGTCAATGCGCAGGATCGCCAGCGGCCCGATCGAGGATTTGGGCAAACTCTCGTTGAAGTAGCCTTTTAGGAACTCCACCTGTTCATCGAGCAGCGAGTAACGGGCAAAATTCCCCCGCACCGTCTCGAGAGAAACCGCCATATCGCCAAGCTTCCAGTCAAACGACTCCTTTTGTCCATCAATCGGCGGAAGACCCGCAAAGGAATCCACCACCCAGACCTTGCGATCGCGGCATGCATAGGCCTTGAGCACGGCACGCATGAAGATGGTCATGCCCCCGCGCCAGACCCCCGCCTCCAGCAGATCTCCGGGTACCTGCTTTTCCAGCACATCGACAATGCAGCGCTGCATCCGATCGAACTGCCGGGTACCAAGCATTGATTCTGCATCTTCCACACGATTTGTGGCTTCGTGTCCAGACTCGAGGTAGTCATCGGGAGTTGAAGGAAGCAGACGGACGAGTTCCAGCCGCGCCTGAGCCAGACGCTGGTTGAGCGACGCCACCAGCTTTGACTTGGCACTGCGCGAGTGAATGGTATGCCGCTCCATACCGTGTGCGACGAGTGCCCGGGTCAGAATTTTTTTCATGAGATCCAGGTAAACCTCAGCCAGGTTCTCTGGCTGAGGAAAGGTAGAAACACCAACGACTAAAGGGTTGTAAGGCTGTGAAGAAAGCATAGAACTCCAGGGATACACAGAGACCTGATTGATGGGATTCTCTAAACAAGGTTGCTGTTTCAAACTTCCAAAGCCCATCCCCGCTGCTCATGTTAAGTTCAAGAAGCTAGTATTTTAGCGATCCTCCTTCTCCATGCCTCGCATCCGGACCCTCCTGCTTCTGGCGGGTGACATCACCATCTTGTTTGCTTCCTACCTGCTCGTTGCCTGGGCAATCACAGCGTGGGGCGGCATCTGGGGCATCGACTTCTGGTTTTTTCTCACCGAAGAAAACAGCCTGGCCGGCATTACTTTCGTCACCACCTCGGTCGTACTCGGACTCTATTTCCTCGATCGTTATGAGAAAGTCCGTATTTCCAGCCGGCGGCCTCTCCTCGAAGATCTGACCCTCGTTTTTGGCATCACCTTCTTGCTGCAGGCCTTCATCAGTTATGCCCGCATCCCCTTGGTCCTGTCCCGTTATCTGATGTTGGGCGGCAGTGTCGTTGCGATCTTTGGGCTTCTCTACTGGCGCAAGTTCTACAGTTCCCTCATCCTCCAGGCCTTCGGCCGCCAGCGCATCATCTTCATTGGCGACTCGCCCATTGTGCGCGTCTTGGCCCGCTTCATCCTCGATCGCCCGGAATGCGGTTTTCACATCGCCGCCGTCTTTCATCCCACTCCTGTTGCGGAGTTTCCCGGTTGTACCGTTTCGATCCCCGATGAGAGCTTCCTGAGCAAAATCCAGGAACTCACTCCCGACTTAATCGCCGTCGCGCCCGATCTTGAAGCCAACCCGGACTTCATGCAAGATCTGCTGCAATGCAGCATGAAAGGCATGGCCGTCAAGAGCACCGGCGACCTCTACGAAGACCTCCTCCACCGCGTCTCGCTGGAAACGCTTTCCACCAAGCAGCTCATCTTCTCCCCCGCCTTCCGCCCCCGCTTCTGGGTGGTGGCCTGGCAGGCGATTTATGGCCGTGTGTTTGCCATCGCCGGACTCCTGCTCGCCTGGCCTTTTATGATCCTCACCGCGATTGCGGTGCGCCTCGATTCCCCGGGCCCGGCCATTCTGCGCCAGACCCGCCTCGGACAGGGCGGAATTCCCTTCCCCTTTCTGAAATTCCGTTCGATGTATGTCGATGCCGATGCCCGCAGCGGACCGGTACGGGCTCAGGAAAACGACCCGCGCATCACGCGTGTCGGCCGCTGGATCCGCCTCACGCGCCTCGACGAACTGCCGCAACTGATCAATGTTTTACGGGGAGAAATGACCCTGGTCGGCCCGCGTCCGGAAATGCCAGAACTCGAAAAGCGTCTGCTCGTCGATCTGCCGCTCTACACCCAGCGGCATCGCATCAAGCCCGGCATCACAGGTTGGGCGCAGATCCACCATGAGCCGGAGGATTCCATCGCCAGCACGGCGCGCAAGCTCGAGTACGACCTGTACTACATCAAGAACATGAGCCCTGCCCTCGACATCCTGACCCTCTTCCATACGGTCAAAGCAGTTCTGCTGCGCATCGGCGCCCGCTAGGCCGATCCTAATTCCGCCAGTTGCGGACTGCTTCGCCCAGATCCCGGCCCACCACTTCCCAGTCGTAGCGTTGCTCCGCCAGGCGCCGCGCATTCTCCCCCAGTTCCGGCCGGCCCTCCACTGCTTGCAGGACTGCTTCCACCCACTCCCCGGCCGTCTCTGCCGCCAGATAGTGCTCGCCCGCTTGGGCCTCAATGCCTTCAACACCCAGCGCGGTCGATACCACAGGCACCCCCGCGGCAAAGGCTTCGAGCACCTTCAGCCGGGTTCCCCCCCCGCTGAATAACGGCACAATCGCGGCCGACGCCTCGGCATAGTAAGGTTCTACCTTCGGCACCGATCCTACTACTTCCACCCCAGCCAGGTCGCCCATCTCCCGCACCTCCGGCGTGGGCCGCGAGCCCACAATGCGCAAGTGCAAGGTCTTGCGGCGGCGGCGCAGCTCCGGCCAGACTTCGCGGGTGAGAAAGCGCAGACCTTCGATATTCGGGTGGTAGTCGAGCGAGCCGACAAACAACAAGCCGCCTTTCCGCGGCTGGCCCTGCGCGGCCCCAAAGACCTGGCAATCGACCCCATTGGGCACCACCGCCACCCGGGAATCGCCAACCCAACCGTGGAGCCGCTCCGCTTCCCGCTCGCTGCACACCAGATGGACGTTGTTGCTCGCCAGCAGCCGCAGCTCGAGTTGCTTCAAGCGGCGGGCGGTCTCGCGGGCGTAAAGACCGTGCAGGAAGGACGGAGCGCGCTGCGAGTAGCGCTCCATCAATTCGCTTTCGATGTTGTGCCAGTCCCAAAGGCGCAGCGCCGCGCCGGCATAGGCGTCGAGTTCTTTCTCATAGGCCGCCATGTGCAAGGCCTCAAGCAGAATGACATCGTAAGTGTTGGTCTGCAACAGTTCCCGTAAGCGCTTGGCCATCGCCTCGCTGCGATAGTTCAAAATGCTCAGCGCCTGGCCGCCCAGCAGCCCCTTGAGCACTTTGAGCGGCGTATAGCCCTGGGGCCGTTCAAAATGCTCAACACTGGCAAAGCTCAGATCGCGATAAGCCTCCGTGGTGCGGAAAGACAGCACTTTCAAATCCGCCCAACGCGACATCTGCCGCAGCAAATGGTATTCGCGCAGCTTGGCTCCTGTATTGGGCGGATTGGCGGGGCGCGGCGATAACACCAGCACGCGCAGCTTCTTTTTCTCTTCTCCCACTGTCATTTGCTAACTTCCTTGTAAGGTTACAATCGTCCCGCCCATGGCTGAGCAAATCCGCTACTTTGTTGTCGCCATCCCTGCCGACAACAAGCCCGATCGTGTCATTCTCGTCCGCGATACTTCCATTTCGTGCGAAGACACCATCACCCGCGCCCGCATCTGCCTGGCTCAGGCTTCGCAGCCGTCCCGCGAGAACTTTGAATTTGCCGAGAAGATTGACCGTATCATTTCCGATCTCGGCGCCTCACTCACCCTCACCGTCCAGACAGAGGATCCGCGCCTCGCCTCGGCCGGTCTCGAAACGATCAAGGAACTGCTCGGCCGCCGCCATGTGCGCCAGGCTCTCGCCCTTGAAATCGCTTCGCTCACCCGCGCCAGCGCCCTCGCCGACTCCCTGCTCCCGTCGCTTGATTCCTTCTTCCGCAATCTCCCGAAGGTAAAAGTCTTCCTACGCGCCCTGCTGCATCTGAATCACGCCTACGCAGCGTTTCTGTTGTATCGCGAACTCAATATTCCTTATGAGAATACGCACGATGGGCTCGCCCCGACACTGTTTGGCGATAGCGTTTCTCTCACCGAACTGGTGGGGCAGGAAGACTTTCTCAGCGTCATGTCGAATGCGCCCTATCATGCGGTGCGCGAGGCCCTGGCGATGAACAAGTTCCAGCCTGCTTCCGACTCCCCCTGGCCCACCGCGCCGATTGAGCGCGGCACCGCCCGTGGACAGGCTCAGCTCTTCCCGATCGAGGCGGAACTCCAGCCTTACATGGACCCCGAGCACCAGAAGAACCTCATCGACCGCATGTGGGAGCAGCGCGCCGAGCTGAGCGACCTCGACGCCGACGTCCTCGACATGATGAGCGCCATCTGGCTCGAACAGGCGCGCAATACCGATTCGACGGCCCGGGCCCGCATCGATGATCTGTTGCGGCTGCGCGGCCTGAAGCCGAAGACCGGCGAGGGCGGCCGTCCGAGCGGCTTTCGCAAGGAACAGCGCGAACGGCTCTTTCGCTCACTGCACCATCTGAACAATCTCTGGGTCCGCATGTGGGAGATGGATTCGCTGACCCCCGAATCGGACCGCCGCACGCGACGCACCAAGATCCAGAACATCGCCAGCCGCGCCTTCATCATCACCGACATTGCCGGCAATCAGCGCGGCTCCGACGCGCCGCTTGAGATCGAAGAATTTCTGTTCCGCCCCGGCATGGTCTTTGCGAACTTCCTGTTTGGAGTGGGCCGCCAGACGGCGCTCTTGAGCCGCAAAGCCGTGCAATACGATCCCTATCGCCAGAACTGGGAAAAACGCCTGGCCCGCTATCTGAGCTGGCAATGGCGCATTGAGGCCTCGGTGGTACAAAGCCCCATCCGCACCTTCCGCGCCCAGACCCTGCTCGATGCCGTCGGCGAAAAGTGGACGCAGGAGGAAAACAAGACGCTCAAGGATCGTCTCGAGAAGGCGCTGCATCGCCTGGCGGCCGACTGCATCATTGCCCGCTGGTCCTGGATCCAGCCGACCAATCCGCATGCCGTGCGCCGTTTTCTAAATGAGTTCTGGCACCAGGGCAATATCGAAATCGAGCAGCCGGAGTTCATTCGCAGCCACTATTCGAATCTGTTGCCAACTCCCGATTCTGAACACGCCGCACAAAAGCAGATTCCGCTCCTCAGTGCGGCGCCCGGCCCGATCCATGAACGCTTGTTGACGGCAAGAAAGAACTCCGCACAGACCCAGGGGCAGCTCGCCGCCGTCCTCGGGATCACACAGGCTTACTATTCGCAGGTGGAAAGCGGAAAACGGGTGCCGAGCCAGGAACTGTTGCGCCGCATCGAGGATTGGATCGAATCGCTGGCATGAACCCAAAAAGCCAGTCACACGAAAATCATCTTTATTTCTGTCCTGTTTTCAATCACTTGCAAAGCGACCCGGCGGGAGGCTTGGAGCCTCATGCTATAACTGGCCCACCCCGTAGACGTTATCGCCGTTTTTTGTGGCAGTTAAGTCCTTTGTTTTCAGTGGACAGATATATTTATGGGTTTGCTATATTCCGTTGGTGTGTCCCAATGGAGACAGAATGGCGAGGCCTGATCTTGCTATAAAGTAGACGCTATCTAGGGGGGGAGTAGACGCTATCTACCCCTTACGTAGACGTTATCTCCTCCTAAAATGCCACTTAAGTCCTTTGTTTTCTATGTTGTTATAATCCTAAGGATTTTAAGTATATATAAATAAGCCAGCCTCCTTGCTATACGGCTGGCCTGCCATCCAAAACCGGCCTGACGGCCAAGGTCTTTTTCGCATGCCTGCTTACCACCTCGAAGATGAATTTCAAAATCCACAACTGGAGTCGCTGGCTTTGCGCTTCCTGGTGGAAGGCAATCGAAGTGCGGTAGAACCCTTTGCGTTGAACCAGTTCGTTCGCTACGAATCGATTTTTGAGGCCATAGAGGGCCTGCTGTTGGCCCGAAAGCCACTGGATGGTGTCGCAGGGCTAAAAGAAGCAATCGATGCGTCAGCGGGCATTTCTGGCGAAACCATCGAATCCGTTGCTGCCGAGCTGTCGCGATTGGCGCAATTGCGCTTTCTCGCCCGCTTCCAGGAGATGGCCGCCAGCCAGTTATTTGGCGGTGAAAAGGACCCGGCCAGGATCCTCGCTGCGCTCGAGACGGGGCTGAACAATGTGCGCCGGGTGATGGCTCCTGAAGGCGAAGGCGCCGTCTCGGCTGCTTCGCTGGCCGTCGAGGTCACTCGCAATGCGATCCGCCGTTTTGAGGAACGCAAGCGGACGGGCAAGTCGATCCAGGGCGTGCCCTCGGGGCTGGGCAAGTTCGACAGCCTGCTGAATGGCTTTGCGCCGGGCCTGCATGTGCTGGCCGCCGGGCCGGGCGCGGGCAAAACGACGCTGTGCCTGCAATGGGCAATCCATGCGGCCGAGAACGGGCATCCGGTCTTGTATGTGAGCTATGAGAATTCGCCGGCGAACTTGACGCTGAAGCTGCTGGCCAGCCGCTCGCAGCAGTCGCCGACCCAGATCGAGCGCGGCTTTGCGAACATCGAGGCGCTCGAGAGCGCCGGGGCCGCCTTGTCGGTGGCGCTGCGGCGCTTGCACCTGCTCGAAGGCACGCGGCGCACGACGCTCGCCTCGATCCAGCAGACCGTTTTCGGCCTGATGGACCAGGGCGACGGCGTGCCGCTGGTGATTTTCGATTACCTGCAGCGGGCCGCCCATGGCCTGGGCTACGAGCAACTGCGGCACAACGTCAGCGCGATGTCAGCCGAGATGCGCGAGATGGCCAATCGCCTGGTTTGCCCGCTGATTGCGATCTCGTCGCAAAACCGCTCGCAAGGCGAATACGGGCGCGGAGGCAAGCCGTCGCTCGACAGCCTGAAGGAGAGCGGCGATCTCGAGTACGGAGCCGATTCGGTGCTGGTGCTGCATCCGCGGGAGTCGAGCCTGGCCAGTGCCGAGGCGCGTCCGATGGAGTTGTCGATTCTGAAGAATCGCTTTGGGCCGCTGGGCAAAGTGAACCTGATTTTCCGCGCCGACCACGGCATCTTCCGCGAGGAAGCCTAGAGGCTTTTGGGATGGCCGAACGGGGCGAGAGTCTGAGCGATGCGGCACTCGGGGAGTGCCGGCCGATCCGCCAGGGCCGCTATGTGCGGGCCTTCTGCCCCTTCCATGGTGGGGATGCGCAGCGGAGCTTAAGCGTCGATACGGAGTCGGGACGCTTCCAGTGCTTTGCCTGCCAGGTGTGGGGCTATCTTGATTCGGCACGGCATACCAAACAGACTACACAGTCTACACAGACTAAATATATTCCACAGTCTGTTGAGAAAATCCGGAAACCATTGGAAGTACAGGCTTTGCTCGATCGCTGGACTTCCCTGCTCCCTGCTTCTCCGGCCGCTTTGTATCTTGAAGACCGGCGGATTCCGCTCGAGCTGGCCCAACGCCACCGGCTCGGCTTTGCCCCGCCCGGGACCTGGCCGCAGCGCCGGGCGGCGTCAAGCTGGCCTTTTGGACGGCTGGTTGTACCGCACACAACGCCCGGCGGGCAACTGGTGAATCTGTACAGCCGGGCGGTGGGCCATGCCCCAAAGGAGATCCGGCACGATCACTTGTCGGGGGCGAAGGGCTATTTTGGAGCGGGCGACTTCCCTGCCTCGCCGAAGCTCTATGTGTGCGAGGGGCCGCTTGATGCGCTGAGTCTCTTGGCGGCGGGAGCGCCGGCGGCTGTCGCGATCTTCGGGGTGCAGGGCTGGCGTCACGATTGGAATCTGGCCGAGGAATATGTCTTTGCGCTGGACAATGATGAGGCGGGCCGGAAGGCGCTGGGGGTGCTGGCGCGAGAACTCCGGCTGCGCGGGCGGAAGGTGAGCTTTTTGAGTGCGGAGCAGTTGGGAGGGGCCAAGGATGTCAATGAGGCCTGGGTCGCTGGAACTCTCGACTGGCAGGCCTCTTAATCTCTCGATCGACTAGCGCTGGCGTTTGCGCCAGACAGCAGCGCCGACGAGACCGGCGCCGACCAGGGACAGCGTGGCCGGTTCGGGGACAGGAGCGGTGTCGGTGACCTGGAGGGTTCCGGTTACGTTCGGGGTGAAAAGTTGGGAGTCCGAATATACGACGGCTGCCGCGCTAAAGCTTCCGGTTTCGCTTTCGCCGCGGGTGAAAACAAAGGGGTAGGCTTCGTTAGCGCCGGTGGTGAGCAGGAGGGCGCAGCCCTCCTCGCAGAGTTGTAAGTGGACTGTCGTATTGGCGCCATCGGCCACGATCCTGATCCTGGAGTCAGACAGGGACAGAAACGGGATGCTGCCGATCATGGTGATGGAGGAGGATTCGAGATTCAGCCAAGGTGCCGTGCTCGAAGTGACAAAGGAGTCGAGTTCGACCTGAATCGTGAAGGCAGGGATATACGAACCCGTGGCGGGCAGACTGAACTCGTAAAGAATGGCAGCCTCGGCAGGTCTGGCGAAGCTCAGGCTGAGCAGGAGGGCGCATAGGGCAAAGAATTTCATGTTGGTCCTTGGATCAGAAATGGATACTATTTTTACTGCTGGAAACTAAGGGAAGTCGGTTGAGAGAAATCTGGGGGGAGACGGCGCTTGCGCTAGTTGGCAACGCCACACAGATTGATGCCGATCGCAGTTCCCATGTCGGAGGAGTTGATACTCGAAGCACCCTGAAACAAGGTCAGCTCAGGGGAATGCGGGCAAAGCTGTCGAAGGTGAATTGAATTCGAACGGCATCGACGGAGCCGTTGGTGGGCAAGTTGAGTCAAAGAGAATGGCTGCGCATATTGCCGAGCCCAAGAATGCGGGCAGTCCAAAAGGCGAGAGAGTGGGAAAAGCGCACCTCATATAGATATCAGTAAGTACAGTACCTTGCAATCTTATTTTGATTGGAAAAGGGAAGCCGCGCTTCTGCGAAGTCATTCAGGTGGTCTTGCGGCGGGCCAAGACTATCGGGGCGCGGCGCTTGGGCGGCAAAATCAGAGGGGAGTTGGCGGAGGGGAAAAGGGAGATGGATTCGCCCGAGCTGGCTGTCGCGTCTGTTTCTCCGAGATGCAGCAGGAAAGTCGGGAGTGCGAAGGACGTCCATGAGGTCTGGGGGCGGAACCCCTTAGACCTCATGGATGTCTCCATAGACTAGCGAGACTGTTGAGTCTGTGTGGTGTGCTTGCGTTTCCGCCAGGCGGCAGCGCCTACGAGGCAGATACCGACCAAGGACAGAGTCGCCGGTTCCGGAACATCGCTGATTTCAGAAACGGTGAGGGTTGCGGTGGGGAAGGCGATGTCGAGGCCGAAGTGACTCGTGACATAGCCTGTAGCGGTAAAAGTTCCTGTTTCCGCAACACCTCGGGTAAAGGTGAAGAAGTCAGTGGGGTAGGCCGGAGTGTACAACACTGATTGATTGGATGATGTCTTCAAATCTATGCCGAAATAGGTGGTGGTGGACTCTATCATGAGACCGAGTACAGAATTCCCGGCAGAGACAAGCGGATCGGCAAGAAAGGTCAGAGAGGATGTGTTGGCAGGAACGATGACCAAGTTGGGAGTAGCGGAAAAATTGGCAAAAGTGAACTGAACCTGAACTGGTCCAATATCGCCGTTGGCGGGAAGACTGAATTCGTAGAGGACCGCAGCTTCAGCTGGTTTTACAGCGCTGAGGCCCAGGGATAGGGTGAGGAGAAGGCTGAAGGACGAGAAGAAACGCATAGGGTTATATAGTACCGATAGGTATAGTACCAAGCCCTAGAGCGGAATAAAAAGTACACCTAGAATTATATAAATATCTTAATCTTATTAAAGATAAATGTTATTAATTGGTCCTTGCCGAAGGTAAAGGAGCTCGTTTGGGGCAGGCTTCTTCATCTCTCCATTGTCTAGTGAGACTGTGGAGAGAGTTGGCGTTTCCGCCAGGCGGCGGCCCACCAGACCAATGTCGGCCAGGGATAACTGGCGAGCATGGTCCCTAGGTTTAGGGAGCTAAAAGTTCCTGTTTCCGTGAAGCCTTGCAGGAAATTGAACTGAGGGGGCTCGAGGGCGCCCAAGGCGATGACAGTGGAAGTCTCAGTAATGTCTGTGTAGAAAACCAACCAGGAATTTTGGGGATCGATTCACCGTTTGCGGGCAGGCTGAAGTCAAAAAGGACGGCCGCCCCAGCTTCTCCCTAGCCGGCTTCCGCTCGCGAAGTTTCGAATCCGCCTCCAGGCTGCCTGGTTAGGGAGTCTTGCTGCGCCGGCGGCCGTCGAGGGATTGGGCTTGCTCGAAGGCGCGGATCAGATTCGCGTCGGCCTTGGCCAGGTGTAAGGCGGCCCGGATGACGAGACTGTCGGTGGAGCGACGGCCTTGGGCGGCGAGATAAGCGGAGAGTTCGCGAATCACCTGCCGGTCCTCATCGCGCAACCAGAACTGCACTGCGGCGCCACGTTTTTCGGTCTTGGCGGGGGCTTCCGGTTTTTTTGCACGGGGTGGGGGGGCGGGGAGGCTGGGGACTTCGGTTTCTGGCGCCGTCTCCGGGTTGCCCTCGCGACGCAGGGCGGCGAGCAGTCCCTCCATCTTCTTGTCTTTCATAGCTCGATGCTACGGCTTAGTCTCAACAGTGTCAATAGTCTATGTAGTCTATGCAGACTATTTCTGTTTGAGGCTGCCCAGGCTGAGCACGGCGAGGGCGAGTTCGAGGGCTTCCTCGCGGGCGCTGCCGTCGAGGGACTTCCAGCCCTGGGCGATGGCGTGTTTGTAGCACTCGCGTTCGCTCAAGTTGACGCCGAGAGCGGGGGCGGGGATGAGCCGGGCGGATTCGTCGAGCAGCTTGCCGAGTACGGTGCCCTTGCGGACCTTATTGAAGACGACGCGGGCCGAGCCGGGATTGCGGCTTTCGACAAACTGGACGGCGTCGGCGGCTTCCCAGATGTCGGCAAGCGAGGGGGTGGTGACGATGAGGCAGAGGTCGGCGCTCCGGACGGCGGTGCCGGTGGCGGCGTGTTCGAGGTTGGGCGGGGTGTCGTAGAGGGTGGGACTGCCTTGCTTGGCGTTCTGGCCGCCGAGCAGTTCGAGCGCTTTGGTGCTGGTGCCCTGGGCATCCCAATCGAGGAGAACGGCATCGCGGCCCGCCTGTCGCAGCGCCATCCAGAGAAGCAGAGAGACCGTCGACTTGCCGACGCCACCCTTTTTTGCAAGCAGTGCAATTTTCATGGATTTTCTTAGTCTAAGCAGTCTGCGCAGACTCAGCAATCTGTGGAGACTGTGTAGAGTCACTAGGATTCGGTCAGCCGTTATGATGGAAAGAGTTCGCTCGTACGCAACGCATGATATCCATTCAAATCCATCAGGGAAGAGAAGCTCTGACAACCCTGGAGC
>NZ_JNIF01000001.1 GCF_000702445.1 Bryobacter aggregatus MPL3 | reverse complement strand
CCGGGACCGACGACAGATGGTTCCGAATCATCGTCACTGAGAACCCCACGCTCCGGATTCCGTTCAACATCAACTTCTATATCGGCCAGACAAAGACGCTGCCAATCCTGACTTCGGGATATCCGATGCAGCCCCTGAAGGGAATCCCGAATCCTCCGGGCCCGATGCAGCTCAGTCTAGTGGGCGTGCTGCCGCCGGGA
This sequence comes from Bryobacter aggregatus MPL3, assembly GCF_000702445.1. Lineage (NCBI taxonomy): Bacteria > Pseudomonadati > Acidobacteriota > Terriglobia > Bryobacterales > Bryobacteraceae > Bryobacter > Bryobacter aggregatus. The sequence continues at coordinate 7,958 of NZ_JNIF01000001.1, read as the reverse complement.
CTCTCGTTGGTCCAGACCGATCCGGATACCGGACAACCCACATACGGAAAAGCTCTGCTGACCGGCAAGCCGACGACGGTGGGCAGCACCACGCTGGTGTTCTACGCCGAGAACGGCATACAGCCGCGGGACGTTCATTCTCTGACCGTGCGCGTGACGATCCCCGGCGATGTAAACGGGGACGGGAAGGTGAGCTGCGATGACGTGAATTTCATTACGGCACGGTACGGGATCCGCCGCGGCCAGGAAGGCTACGACTACAATGCCGACTACAACATGGACGGCGTGATTGACGTTCGCGACACAGCGCAGGTAACGCCATATCTGCCGGCCGGCACGAGATGCCAGTAGCTTTGATTCAGACAACAACAAGGAATTGACATGAAGACACTCTTCCAGCTTGCTTTTGCGGCCGCACTCCTGACGGGGGGCGCCCAGGCTGCGACGATTTACATAAGTCCGGTACCGCGGGGGGATCAACCCCGGTGATTCGTTCGACATTTATCTCGGCGTTGTGTTCGATAAGAGCGCCGATCCTGCCGAACAGATTATGGATTTCAACTTCGACATTTCATTCTCCGCCGGACTCACAGCCGGAAGCCCAGTGGAACTCGGCTACTTCCGCGACAACGGCGTATTCTTCTATGTCAGCCAGGGACCGGACTGGATCACCGTCAGCGACTTGCTTTCGGGTGGCGATTCGCTGATGACCGATGACATGCTGTTCAAAATTCCGTTCCAATACATTTCCTCAACAGAGGGCCCGCTGTTTGTGACGATCAACGAAGAGTTCACGTTCCTGGATGGTCCGGACTTCGTGCCATTGTCCTATACGGTGTCCTCGACGACCGCCCCAACCCCGGAACCGGCGACCTTTGCTCTCGCGGGCACAGCGCTGGCTGTGCTGGGATGGAATCGAATCGCGCGGAGGCGGTAGAGTGAGCCGGACTGAAGACGCGATCCAAGTGGCCGGAGTGACGAAGGCGTACCGGTCGTTCTTCCGGCGCAACCCGATCCGGGCGCTGAACCAAGTCGATTTGAAGGTGCGGCGCGGAGCTGCATTCGGACTTGCAGGGCCCAACGGAGCGGGAAAAACCACACTCATGAAGATCATGATCGGCGCGGTACGGCCGAGTTCCGGAAGCGTGGAACTATTCGGATGGCTGGCCCGAAGCGCCGGCGCCGCCCGCCTCGTGGGCTACCTTCCAGAGACCTGCGCTTTCCCGCCATACCTCACTGCGCGCCAACTGCTCCAATTCCACGGCAGACTGATGGGCCTGGGCGGACGCCTAATCGCAAATCGCGCAGCCGAACTGTTGGATCGAGTCGGGCTCGCCGATTGGGCCGATGTACCTCTGGCGAAGTATTCGAAAGGCATGGTGCAGCGGGCGGGAATCGCACAGGCGATGCTGCATGAGCCAGAGTTGCTGATCCTGGGATGAGCCGACGGACGGTCTCGACCCTGCCGCGCGAGTTCTGGTTCTTGACCTTCTGCGTACTCTGAACCGGTCCGGAGTCACGCTTTTCATTAACTCGCACCTGCTCGATGAATTGCAGTCCCTGTGCGACGAGGTCGCGATTCTGAAATCATGGTGGGAGATCGTGAAGGCGGGAATGCCTCGCCTCCGCAGCTCAGGCGGGTACGGTGCTGACGCTGAGCGCCGTGCCAGCCAATGTGCTGCTTGCTCTTGCTCTTCGATCACAGCCCGGTGTGCGATGGCGACAGCGGGGGCCGGTGCGGCTGCATTTCACTTCGCGGGTGGACCTGGATTGGGCGAATCGAGACAGTTCAAAACGAAGGTGAAGGGCAGATCGAATCTCTAGCGCCGGCAGGAAGATCGTTGACGGAAATGTTCCTGTCCGCAACAGCCGCGAAGCAGGGGTTCGTTCATGACCAGCCAGATGTTTGCATTGGTGGTGGATACGATTCAGGAGGCTCGCGCCCGAAAGGTGATTGCGGCGCTGCTGCTGAACGGAACTCTATCGATCGCGGCCTTGTTTTGGATTCTCCGGACCTACCCTCTCTCGGGACCGACCTCAATGGTCACCTTGATGAGTCACACGACTATCGATATCTGAACGCGCAATGGGTAGCGCGGGGTATTTTCGGGAATGCATCGCTGATCGTGTATTCGGTGCAGCTGCTTCTCTGCCTGATGGACAACGATGAGCCTGGTGCCCAGCCTGCTCGATCCTGCTCGCAACGCGTGGGATCGTGTCTCATCCGCTGTCGCGCGCTAGCATCCTGTTGGGCCGCTTCCTAGGGTGCATGGTGCTCGCGGCCGGCAGTTTGGTCTATACGTTCCTGGGAGCCTGGCTAGTGACCGGGCTGAAGGTGAACCTGTGGCACTGGCCCTTCTTCTTTGGAATCCTGACCACCCTGTTGCTCTATTGTTCGCTGTTTGGCGGCCATGGCTGTCGCTTCACCTGCTGTCTACATCGCCCACCCTGAATGGCGAGTGGCACAATTGGCAATCGGGATGTTCAACATCGCGGCTTCCAGACCGAACCGAGTTGCACGGAATCACGGGGCGGCGGATGGCTATACCCCTCGATGCTGTTTGTGTCAGGTCTACTCCCAAAGGCAGCGGAGACGGCGCACCTAACAAACGAGTAATGTCCAGACGGCTCAATTTGTAAGCGGGTCGCCTCTCTGGACATCCGGGCTGTTCGGCGCCGCTTGCCTGGCGCTGGCGCGTGGGCGGTTCTCCCGCAAAGATCTGTAGCCTGCCGTGAGTGCGCATCAGATCGCGCTGGCAGGGGGCGGAAAACAGATGTGTTTTCCATCGCCGAGACGAGAAAGAGACCATTGAATTGGTTCTCGCAGCAGCCGGTTGCCGGAAGGCGCGGAGGGCTGCTGCGGATAGAGGGCAGACCGGGGCGGAGGACCCTGATTTTTGATCCGGCACTTCTTGAGCCGATGTACACTTGATAGCTTGCAGCGCGTCTACGCAATTTTGTTGTTACTAGCAACCAGTTCTGGACTGGTTACGCCGCTGCTCTCGTTCGAGCCCGAATCCAAACTTCCTGCCTGCTGTCGACGGGGATGGCAAACATCATTGCTCGATGGATGGGGCATGAAGAAACAATCGCAGCTTCCGGTCCGGACCAGTAGTTACAGCAGGCGCTGCTCTCTGCCCGCTCTATCCTACCGGAGCAGCACTCCAGCTCACACAAAGTTTGCTGTTGTAGCGGACTCGACACCTCTCGATTCCCTTAGCCACTTGCGGTTCCGCGATCGTTCAGGATGAGGCAATCCTCCCCCACTCGCCTCGCCTCGGCCTGCCCCAACCGGACGCGGACCGCGAGCTCCTCGCATAACATCCACACTTTTCATTTCGAGGTATGGCCTCGTCTCAGCTTGTTCGTGTAGCTGGCTTCTCTGCATTGCGTTCTAATGCCTGAGATGTAAGTGCTTCTGAACAGTTCACCGTGCGTCTTGTACGACGCGCGTGCAACGTTGTGTATCACAGTACACAGCGAACCATACCAATATTTGAGTTCCATAAGGAGTGAACTATGCGAGGATTTCCTGCAATTTTGTGTTCCTGTTTGCCACAGCCGGACTACTTGCCGGTCAAGACGGCGAGGCGGTCATGCCGATGCAATGAAGCAGATTGGCCCTGCCAACGGGGTGCTTGGAAAGAAGATCACTGCAAAGGATGCTTCGGCGGCAGAGGATGCAAAAAAGCTGCAATCGTTGTTTGCAAGTACACGAGGTTTCTGGAAGGCGCGCAAAGCCAATGACTGGTGGTACGGTTTGCAACCGGATGGCTTTCCGGGGGAGCCTCCCTGTTGTTGCTGGCGGCCACTTCCGGTTTGCGTTGCGGGCGGTCTGGCCCGCCCAAGGAATTAGGAGGGGGGGGGGGGGGTATCTCCCTCCACATTCAATGAATCTGGCGCAGACCACCCCCCCTGCGGGCGCGGCTGCACGCCCGCAACCAAGCGGATAGTGGGCCGCCAGGCAGACCAACAGGGGAGGCTCCGGAAGCATCGGTTGCAACCGTACCACGTCATTGGCTTTGCGCGCCTTCCAGAAACCTCGTGTACTTGCAACAACGATTGCAGCTTTTTTGCATCCTCTGCCGCCGAAGCATCCTTTGCAGTGATCTTCTTTCCAAGCACCCCGTTGGCAGGGCCAATCTGCTTCATTGCATCGGGCATGACCGCCTCGCCGTCTTGACCGGCAAGTAGTCCGGCCTGTGGCAAACAGGAACACAAATGCAGGAAATCCTCGCAGTAGGTTCACTCCTTATGGAACTCAAATTGGTATGGTTCGCGTGTGTACTGTGATACACAACGTTGGCACGCGCGTCGGTACAAGACGCACGGTGAACTGTTCAGAAGCACTTACATCTCAGGCATTAGGAACGCAATGCAGAGAAGCAGCTACACGAACAAGCTGAGACGAGGCCATACCTCGAAATGAAAAGTGTGGATGTTATTGCGAGGAGCTTTCGGCGGTCCGCGTCCGGTTGGGGCAGGCGAGGCGAGGGTGGGAGAGGATGTCCTCATCCTGAACGATCGCGGAACCGCAGGTGGCTAAGGAATCGAGAGGTGTCGAGTCCGCTACAACAGCAAACTTTGTGTGAGCTGGAGTGGCTGCTCCGGTAGGATAGAGCGGCCAGAGAGCAGCGCCTGCTGTAACTACTGGTCCGGACGGAAGCTGCGATTGTTTCTTCATGCCCATCATCGAGCAATTGATGTTTGCCATCCCGTCGACAGCAGGCAGGAAGTTTTGGATTCGGGCGTCGAACGAGGAAGCAGCGGCGTAACCAGTCCAGAACTGGTTGCTAGTAACAACAAAATTGCGTAGACGCGCTGCAAGTATCAAGTGTACATCGGCTCAAGAAGTGCCGGATCAAAAATCAGGGGTCCTCCGCCCCGGTCTGCCCTCTATCGCAGCAGCCCTCCGCGCCTTCCGGCAACCGGCTGCTGCGGAGAACCAATTCAAATGGTCTCTTTCTCGTCTCGGCGATGGAAAACACATCTGTTTTCCGCCCCTGCCAGCGCGATCTGATGCGCCACTCACGGCAGGCTACAGATCTTTTGCGGGAGAACCGCCACGCCGCCAGCGCCAGGCAAGCGGCGCCGAACAGCCCGGATGTCCAGAGAGGCGGACCCGCTTACAAATGAGCCGGTCTGGACATACTCGTTTGGTTAGGTGCGCCGTCTCCGCTGCCTTTTGGGAGTAGACCTGACACAAACAGCATCGAGTGGTATAGCCATCCGCCGCCCGTGATTCCGTGCAAACTCGTTCGGTCTGGAAGCCGCGATGTTGAACATCCCGATTGCCATTGTGCCACTTCGCCATCAGGGTGGGCGATGTAGACAGCAGGTGAAGCGACAGCATGGCCGCAAACAGCGAACAATAGAGCAACAGGGTGGTCAGGATTCCAAAGAAGAAGGGCCAGTGCCACAGGTTCACCTTCAGCCGGTCACTTAGCCAGGCTCCCAGGAACGTATAGGACAAAACTGCCGGCCGCGAGCACCATGCACCCTAGGAAGCGGCCCAACAGGATGCTAGCGCGCGACAGCGGATGAGACACGATCCACGCGTTGCGAGCAGGATCGAGCAGGCTGGGCACCAGGCTCATCGTTGTCATCAGGCAGAGAAGCAGCTGCACCGAATACACGATCAGCGATGCATTCCCGAAAATACCCCGCGCTACCCATTGCGCGTTCAGATATCGATAGTCCGTGTGACTCATCAAGGTGACCATTGAGGTCGGTCCCGAGAGAGGGTAGGTCGGAGAATCCAAAACAAGGCGCGATCGATAGAGTTCCGTTCAGCAGCAGCGCCGCAATCACCTTTCGGGCGCGAGCCTCCTGAATCGTATCCACCACCAATGCAAACATCTGGCTGGTCATGAACGAACCCCCTGCTTCGCGGCTGTTGCGGACAGGAACATTTCCGTCAACGATCTTCCTGCCGGCGCTAGAGATTCGATCTGCCCTTCACCTTCGTTTTGAACTGTCTCGATCGCCAATCCAGGTCCACCCGCGAAGTGAAATGCAGCCGCACCGCCCCGCTGTCGCCATCGCACACCGGCTGTGATCGAAGAGGCAAGAGCAAGCAGCACATTGGCTGGCACGGCGCTCAGCGTCAGCACGTACCCGGCCCTGAGCTGCGGAGGCGAGGCATTCCCGCTTCACGATCTCACCATGATTCAGAATCGCGACCTCGTCGCACAGGGACTGCAATTCATCGAGCAGGTGCGAGTTAATGAAAAGCGTGACTCCGGACCGGTTCAGGAGTACGCAGAAGGTCAAGAACCAGAACTCGCGCGGCAGGGTCGAGACCGTCCGTCGGCTCATCCAGGATCAGCAACTCTGGCTCATGCAGCATCGCCTGTGCGGATTCCCGCCCGCTGCACCATGCCTTTCGAATACTTCGCCAGAGGTACATCGGCCCAATCGGCGAGCCCGACTCGATCCAACAGTTCGGCTGCGCGATTTGCGATTAGGCGTCCGCCAGGCCCATCAGTCTGCCGTTGGAATTGGAGCAGTTGGCGCGCAGTGAGGTATGGCGGGAAAGCGCAGGTCTCTGGAAGGTAGCCCACGAGGCGGGCGGCGCCGGCGCTTCGGGCCAGCCATCCGAATAGTTCCACGCTTCCGGAACTCGGCCGTACCGCGCCGATCATGATCTTCATGAGTGTGGTTTTTCGCCGCTCCGTTTGGGCCCTGCAAGTCGAATGCAGCTCCGCGCCGCACCTTCAAATCGACTTGGTTCAGCGCCCGGATCGGGTTGCGCCGGAAGAACGACCGGTACGCCTTCGTCACTCCGGCCACTTGGATCGCGTCTTCAGTCCGGCTCACTCTACCGCCTCCGCGCGATTCGATTCCATCCCAGCACAGCCAGCGCTGTGCCCGCGAGAGCAAAGGTCGCCGGTTCCGGGGTTGGGGCGGTCGTCGAGGCACCGTATAGGCAATGGCACGAAGTCGCGACCATCCAGGAACGTGAACTCTTCGTTGATCGTCACAAACAGCGGGCCCTCTGTTGAGGAAATGTATTGGAACGGAATTTTGAACAGCATGTCATCGGTCATCAGCGAATCGCCACCCGAAAGCAAGTCGCTGACGGTGATCCAGTCCGGTCCCTGGCTGACATAGAAGAATACGCCGTTGTCGCGGAAGTAGCCGAGTTCCACTGGGCTTCCGGCTGTGAGTCCGGCGGAGAATGAAATGTCGAAGGTTGAAATCCCATAATTCTGTTCGCAGGATCGGCGCTCTTATCGAACACAACGCCGAGATAAATGTCGAACGAATCACCGGGGTTGATTCCCCGCCGGTACCGGACTTATGTAAATCGTCGCAGCCTGGGCGCCCCCGTCAGGAGTGCGGCCGCAAAAGCAAGCTGGAAGAGTGTCTTCATGTCAATTCCTTGTTGTTGTCTGAATCAAAGCTACTGGCATCTCGTGCGGCCGGCAGATATGGCGTTACCTGCGCTGTGTCGCGAACGTCAATCACGCCGTCCATGTTGTAGTCGGCATTGTAGTCGTAGCCTTCCTGGCCGCGGCGGATCCCGTACCGTGCCGTAATGAAATTCACGTCATCGCAGCTCACCTTCCCGTCCCCGTTTACATCGCCGGGGATCGTCACGCGCACGGTCAGAGAATGAACGTCCCGCGGCTGTATGCCGTTCTCGGCGTAGAACACCAGCGTGGTGCTGCCCACCGTCGTCGGCTTGCCGGTCAGCAGAGCTTTTCCGTATGTGGGTTGTCCGGTATCCGGATCGGTCTGGACCAACGAGAGTCCCGGCGGCAGCACGCCCACTAGACTGAGCTGCATCGGGCCCGAGGATTCGGGATTCCCTCCAGGGGCTGCATCGGATATCCCGAAGTCAGGATTGGCAGCGTCTTTGTCTGGCCGATATAGAAGTTGATGTTGAACGGAATCCGGAGCGTGGGGTTCTCAGTGACGATGATTCGGAACCATCTGTCGTCGGTCCCGGTGCT